>NZ_JCACKS010000109.1:52600-69256 GCF_059505505.1 Pelatocladus sp.
TTTTGAGTTGGAAATCAGGTTTTTGAGTTGGAAATCAGGTTTTTGAGTTGGAAATTAGCTTCACAAGTATCCCCAATGCTCAAAAAACCCGCTTGCTATTGAAATCGCCGTCTGATAGCTAATACCATTTCACAAAAAATCTGATACAAATACAGACCCTGTAGAGACGCGAAATTACCCTGCGGGATTTTGCTACGCGTCTCTACATCTGGTGGAATGACGAAAAATCGTTGATGAGGGGTGTCACCCCTAATTCGCCAGCTGCATCCTATAAGAAGTCGGGGATCTTGTCTTTTACAAATAATCTAGGAATGCTATAACACCTAATCTTTGCATTACTTAAAAGAAAATTTAATAATTTGCTAGAGCGTTACTGGTGGGAAATTTAGTAGAATTTGCCAAATATTTTGATAAAAAATGGTGTGAGCAAAAAAATATCAGTGGCGATCGCCTTTTCTGTTGTATCTAATTTATTACCTTTCAAAGCTTTAGCAGGAGATTACGATCAACTTTTTATTTTCGGTGATAGTTTATCTGATAATGGCAACCTATATAGAATCACAGGAGGTACAATTCCCCTGAGTCCACCTTATTTTAAAGGGCGTTTTTCTAATGGGCCGATTTGGGTGGAAGTATTAGGTTCATACTTAAATATTGATGCGAATAAAACTACTAATTATGCTGTTGGTGGTTCCACATCTGGAAATACTAATGTCCTGAGTGAATCACTAATCATACCCCTTCCATCTTTGTCATCTCAAATCAACGATTTTACTTCTGCACCAATAAACCCTAGTCCGAATGCTTTATTTATTTTATGGGCTGGTGCTAATGATTACCTAATTCAGCCAACAGAAAAAAGAGCAACCAATACACAAATAGTAGTCAATAATTTATCTAATGCGATTACAACACTAATTAATAAAGGCGCTCGTAATATTATTGTGCCTAACTTACCAGATTTAGGCAAAACTCCACAAGAGCGATCGCAAGGTACTGCTGACACCACCACTGCTTTAATTAAAAGTCACAATACTAACTTAAATTCTGCTCTTCAAGAAATAGCCAAAAACCACAACATAAACATTGTTCCTCTTGATATTAATGCTTTATTTAACGAAGTTATTGACCAGCCTGAGCGATATGGTTTAACAAATATAAATGACCCTTGTTTTGATCAACAAGCAGGTACAATTTGTTCTAATCCTGATGAGTATTTATTTTGGGATCAAGTTCATCCTACAGATCGCGGACACCAGTTTATAGCAGAATACACTGAAGCTGTGTTGAATGCTCCAGCAGCGATCGTCCCACAAGCGGAAATCGCCTTGCATATAGCCCAAACACAAGCGCAGCTGATCGATGATCGTTTGTTAGCACTGCAAAATACTTCGCAAACACAATCAACAGATCGCTGGGGTGTATTCGTTAACGGTGATGTCAATCTTGGTAGTCAGCATTCTGATGAGTATCCAGATTACGACTATACAACAGGTGGTGTCAGCGCAGGCATTGATTACAGTGTCACAGATCAACTTGCTGTAGGAGTAGCATTGGGTGTTGTTAATCATGAAACTGACCTGCATCAAAATCAAGGTGACATCAAAATTGATGGCTATGCTGTTTCTATCTATAGCAACTATGTTGAGAAAGACTTCTACACTAATGCTGTGATTAGCTACGGTAATAATGACTTTGATATCAAACGCCAAATTGATTTCGATCACCGCAAAGCTAAAGCTAATACTGATGGGACACAGTTTTCGGTAAATATCGACAGTGGTTACATTGCCAGATCAGGTAATATTTCTTATGGCCCCACCCTTGGCTTGAAATACGATCGCGTCAATATCAATGGTTACACCGAAACAGGTGCGGGTAGTCTGAATATGAAAGTAGATGATCAACAAGCAGAATCATTAATTTTGAGTGTTGGCGCACAAGCTGCTGTAACGGTTAAGACTAAAATTGGTTCCATCATACCGAATATCCACGCCAGTTATGAATATCAATTTGCACCCACACACCGCATCATTACTACAGAACTTGTGACTCAACCAGGTGTACCGATGCACGCCCAAACAAATGAATCTGATCGTGATTATTTTAAATTGGGTGCGGGAACACAGATACTTTTTTCTCAAAATTTTACAGGTGCGATCGACTATGAAGTGATGCTGGGGCGAGAAAATTTTAGCAACAATGTCATTAAGGGAGAGATTCGCTATCAATTTTAGCTGAAACAGACTACTTGATTTATTTGAGTCGTATAAAGACCATTTGTGCTAGTTACCGCCAAAAAGTCGCCTTTGCAACAATGTAATTATAATGATGACTGTCGCCAATAGAAAAGCGATCGCGGCTGCATACCCCATTTGTAAGTTACGAAATACTGCTTGATATATTAGTAAAACTACGGTTAAGGTAGCATTGTTGGGGCCGCCATTACCATTTGAGAATATATAAGATTGGTCAAAAAGCTGAAATGTCCCTATTATCCCCATTGCTACTACAAAAAAGGTAACAGGTTTGAGCATAGGAATTGTAACGTAAATAAACTTTTGCCAGTCATTAGCACCATCTAATTCCGCCGCTTCGTAGAGTGGTTGGGGAATATCTTGTAACGCTGCTAAATAGATGACCATGTAAAAAGGTGCTGTTGACCAGATATTCATGATCATAATACCTTTGAGTGCTACAGCTGGATCACCTAGCCAGTTGTAAGTAGGTAGTCCCACAAAAGCAAGAAAATCATTAAGTAATCCATCTGTGTTGTAGATCCACATAAAAATTAGCGTCAACACAGCAGAAGAAGTAACTGTGGGTAAAAAGTAAAGGATGCGCCACCAGTTTTTTCCATGAATACCAGAATTGAGAGTCACAGCCAGAACTAATGCCAAAATAGTTTGCATGGGTACGACAATAGCAACGTATTCCACGGTATTCTTGAGGGCAATCCAAACCCGTTCATCTTCCACCAGGCGCGTAAAGTTGCGAAAACCAATGAACTCGTATTGAATACCGCCAAGAAGTTGGACTTTTTGTAGAGATAGGAAAATTGCCCAAATAATTGGTAAAACTACAAAAGTTAGTAAAACCAAAATAGCAGGGATCATAAATAGATACCCAGCCAAATCTTCTGCAATATTCCCTCTAGCTTTACGCCGTCGCCTTCTGGCTTCAAACACGAAAAAATCTCCAGTGATCGCAAAGGGTTTAAACCCTTTGCTCATAGCACAAGTCGTATGAATACGACTCAAATAGATCAAGCAGTCTGCTTAAGCAGACTTTAGCTATGAGACTGCGATTTCAATCGCAGCGAGTTTTTTGAACATTTGGGATGCTCCCTTTATAAATTATCTCGAATTACAGGGTGATGTGATTAATTTTCAGCGATAATTTTGCAAATATCATCTAAAAGTGAATCATACTCAATAAATTCTTCTGGATGAAATTCCAAGTAAATTTGATTGAGATTGGGGTTAAGAGACAATATACACACCTCAATATTAAGCTTGCCTTTCCGCCAACCTTCGCTGCCAATTCTTAGTACCTGGCAATTAATAGCATAATTAAATTGAATTTCACTAAGTTTAATATGATGTTCTCCCAAAGATATTAAATTAAATAACTCCAACATTGAAACGCCGGGTTCAAGAGTATTAGATTCATAAACTCGTCGCTGTAATCTATGTCTAATTTGTTTCTCTATTAACTCTTTTAATCTACTTACTTTAAATGTATCTTTTCCTAAAAGTATAACATCATCACAATCTAGAGGTATAATTTTGTCGTTCATATCAGATAAATAGAGGAAGTTGATTTATGATGGACGCTAACCACCATAATTTAAATACAACTTCTAGGATATTCTGCTAATTAGCTGACATCAATTTAGTTAAAAATTTGAGAAAATAACCTCATAATCTGACTTTTGATTGTTCGCCCGTAGAGCGTCTATGTGTGTGTCGCCGCGAATTATATATATAATAAAATTAAAAATATTTACGTTGTTGCACATACTCCAAAAAAACCTCGGCGAAAGCAACCGAGGTGAAACAGAAGTACGAATTACAATTAGAGATAGAGATATCGATACAAGAAGCAGAGAAATGAAAATTAGAGTATTGATTTTTATTCGACACTAGAGATAAAAAGTGTCGATATTACAGCGTAACCAGCCAAAAAAATGACAGCACTAAGCATATAAAGCTCCTTTGTTGCTCTAGAAATTAAGTAATAATTAATGCTTTCAATGTATGGCTATTATCCAGTACAAACATCTACTAAAAAGACTATTTTGCTAAATATCTCTTGGATGATCTAGTATACAAAAAGTTGATTTTTAGCGAAAATGAAATATGTCTAGAGAATTACATCAAAGTACGTGAGGTTAAGAGGATGTTTGAAAAGTCCTTCATGATGTATCAAATACTTTGAGATCCCCCTAAATCTCCTGAAAAAGGGAACTTTGATTCTATTTCCCTTTGTAATGGAGCTTAGGGGGGATCAATTAGTGCCTAAAGTCACAGCCAATCACTTTTCAAACAACTTCTAATCACTACTTACTTGTATTTAGTTAAATTTTAAACAGAACTATGAGAAAATCTATTTTTCTGATACTGCCTGTTACGTTTATCCTCTTCTCTAAGCTTGACGCGCAAGCCCAACAAGTAGAGTCTTTAATTGATCGGCCATATTTAGCTCTGGTTAAAGGAGATACTGCTAACAGTTGTAGCTTTATTTCTGCCGATCTCCTACAACGGACAGCAGATATTGTTCAAGCTTTAGTTTTCGTCCGCCCTGGTGATTCCTTAGAGGAAGTCAGGTATAAAATGCGTTTCGTTCCCGATCAGCCTAACGCGACTAATACTTTGCAATGGACAGCAGTTGCAGGTGGAAACTACACAGAGGCGATTGTAAATCTCCGCAACAATAGCGCTCAATCTCGCAGTTTCACGATGGCAATTAATTACAACCAACCAAATGAAAGAAGATGTGAGTGGCAGGTAAGAGATCCACAACAGGAAATTCCATTAAATTCCCCAACTTCACCTTTACCCACTGAGCAGTAATTTCAGGGCTATGAATTTAGTAGAGCTACCGAGAAACGTTGAACGGTAGCCTACTTTTAGATGTTGTCCTATTTTCTCAGTTATGCCTCAGTGTATTTGTCGATTACCTTGGCTAAGTCTGGTACTGCTTCTTCTACGTGTTGCTTGGCTGAACCACGAAGCTTTTCATAAGTTCCTCGAACGATTGGGCGATTGACGTTCTTGGCTTTTTCATCAGTGACGCTCAATAGTGCGTTTGCTGTGCGATCGCGGCTTGCAACCAAATATCCAACTGGATCGCCTTTGTCTACGCCTTCGTTCCAGATGGGATCAAGTGCTTCAAAGCACTGTGGCAAAATCATTTCAACAACATAAGGAATATACCCTGGTTTGACTCCTTTAAGAGCGGCGAAGGCTGTTTTCAAAGCCATACCACTTATACCTGATTTAGAAGCAAGTTGCGCTTCTATCATGTTGCAGCAATCTTCTACAACCATAGCTTTTTTGTCTGAGTCCAACAGTCCGTCGCTAAGTTTCATTTCACTCCTAAATTTATTGTCAAACTACTTGATTTCCATTCCACTCATTTCCACAGCTAGCAGGAAATTATAAAAAATGATATGGGAAATGGAGAATTTACATAGATTTTAGTTATAACTTGGCAGATAGAGAGCTAAAGATCTCTGCTAGTACAGCATGGCGGAAATAAACCTACCATTTATAAAAGGTCAAAGCCATAAAATAGAGTGGTTTTGAATGCGTGACTTTCAAGGTGGCGGTACTAGCTTAGTCCAGGCGATCGCACACCACGAATACCTGGACTTGTAGCAATTGTATTCACTAGCAGAAATTGTCTATTCTAATATCGCGCCAAATATCAGAAGCTTGCCATCCTGAATTGCCAACCGATTGGACTACCGGATAATCACGTACCGAAATATAATTAGGTTCTTGATAACTGATGTCAAAATTTTCTTCTTCAATATCAACACTAACGTTGGGAAAGTTTTGTGGTTCTGGTTGCTCTGTGTTTTCTACTTCTTTGAGAATAGGCTTTTCAATGAGTTTTATTAGTTGTGTATCCATTTGATTTTTTGAAGTTTACAGATTGATAAAAGAACAAGTGACTATTAATTCATAACCAGACAAATGTGATCTTTTTATAAATTTTCACAAGAAACTACAAAAAGTTTTTATAAAGTCTGATATGAAAAACTTGATTCAGCCAAACTAGAATACAATAAATTCCCTAATAATACGAGTATTTATTGAGAACTTTATGAGTTTAATAATTACAAAGGACTTTTTTGAATGCTGATGAGTGAACACATGGCTCTCATTATGATGTCTGTTTAATGAACACCATACTCACAACCGCCAAGTTTTCCATCAAATATATCAACTAACTCAAAATTATTACCTTGCGATACATCTGAAATGCATTTAGCGATCGCGCCAATTCAGAAGCACCGCAACCCACACTATAGGACAATATTCCCTATGGCAGATGTAGTGAAAGACAATATTTCTCCTTGCAGGGTTGCAATATGTAACAACAATCTGAGAAAATGAGAAGAATATGAAAAACAATTAGATAAAAATACTGCCTGTGAAACTTGATTCCCTACCTGTAAGTGCCGCTAGCACATCTCTATATTCTAAAAGCCAGCAAAAAACAGCAGAAAACATTACTTCACCATCACCTGCTGTTGCCGACTCTGCTCAAAAGCAACCACCTGTAGCTATTTTCGTCACTACTTTCTTAACTATTTTTCTAGCGGAAATCGGTGATAAGACACAGCTATCCACTTTACTAATGAGTGCAGAATCACATTCACCGTGGGTTGTTTTTCTCGGTTCCGCAGCAGCACTGATTACCACTAGCTTGTTAGGTGTACTTTTAGGTAGTTGGATTGCTAGTCGTCTTTCTCCAAAAACCGTAGAAAAAGCAGCCGGAGTAATGCTGCTGTTGATTTCCGTAATGCTATTTTGGGATGTAATTCATTAGAGTTAAGTGGGTCGAGACACTGAAATTACTTGGTGAGAGTCGTCATTTGTCATTGGTAAACTTAACTTAAACATTGATTAAATTACTCACCAGCCACATCTACGCGCGTCTAAGCCCCTACCAACTAATAACTAACAATCAACAAAATTTATGAATTGGCATCTTTTAGGATTAACTTTTATTACAGTTTTTCTCTCTGAGTTAGGTGATAAAAGTCAGCTAGCTGCGATCGCTCTTTCTGGTCGTAGCCAATCTCCTCGTGCTGTTTTCTTGGGAACTGCTGGTGCGTTACTTTTGACTAGTTTGTTAGGAGCATTAGCAGGTGGAGCTGTGGCAGAATTTTTACCGACAAGATTGTTAAAAGCGATCGCTGCTGTGGGATTTGCTGTACTTGCTGTACGCTTGCTGTGGTTTAACAATGAAGCTTCTCAAGATGAGTTGTAGAAGACGCACATATGTATACGGTGTATTGTGCGTTTCTACAAATTTTATTGCCGCCAGCACCAACTTAAAAGCGTACCACCAGCTACCAATTTGATAACTTCCAACAGCCAATAACTACCATGCAATAAATTCATATTGCCTGGTACTTCTGCTGTTGTCTGAAACAGGTTTAGTTGCATTCCGACAGCAGACATTTCTGGTGTTAAGCAATATGTAGTAGTGAATGATATTGCTAACAATAATACCGATAAAATCAGGCTACCAGAGCGCCACTTAGACTGGGTTTGATTGAGAGCTAAGACACCAGTTAATACTAAGCCAGCAGCCAATAATTCTATACGATTGAAATTCCAGAAAATAACATAGCCTGCTGTGGCAAAACTGGCTTGTGTGATCATGCCAGACACATAAAGACTAGGCATAATAACCCAGTCTAAAAGCAAACTAGCACTAAGCCAGAAGCCTAAAGTCAGTATCACAATAGATTGCCAAATCGGACGTTTAAACCCGAAGCTAGAAACAGTATTCATAGTGAATGAATGATTGCTTGTATTTATAATTCTAGTTTCTAACTTAACAAGGTAATTTGACAACTAATTTCAATTATCTTTTACATTTATTTGTAAAAAAGTATATATACTTACGTACTAAGTCCTGAGAAGATGTTTGAAAAGTCTTAGATAAAATAAAATAAATAATAAAAATCAAACTTTAACGTAGTTTTATAACCTAACTTAACTACAGTCAAATCAAGCAATGCGCTTTCCATTTTTATTAGGTACAGCACTAACTTTGGTTATAGCGATCGCACCAGATGCTGTCCTCAAATCTCAAGCAGTACAGCTAAGAGACGGTACAGTATATTTTGTGCAACCTCCTTCGCTCGAAGGAGCAACTACTACTTACAAAACAACATATGCTTGGGGTGCAACCTATTATTTCACAATTGATTTGCCCCAAAAAGCTGGAGAACCACTACAAAAAATTACAATTAACCAGCACGAAGGAGTAGACCGGGTTCGCTTTAACCTAGAAGATACCGTCGTTTTTGTCGGTACGCCTGACCATAAAGGAGAAAAACTGCAAATTAAAGACGCGACAAGCGAGCGCAAAACGAGAACAGTCTCACTGACATTTGATCCACCAATATCACCAGGTAAAACTATTACTATTGGTTTGAAACCCGTGCAGAATCCAGGAGTGAGTGGGGTTTATCTGTTTGGTGTCAAAGCTTTTCCTGCGGGTGAGAAAAGTTATGGGCAATTTCTTGGTTACGGACGCTTGCAATTTTATAGCCCCGATTTTCTGTAAATTACAAAAACGCGATCGCTCACTGCGGGCGTTTAAACTCAGGCTAGGGCAACGAACTGTAACTAAATTCCTTCTCACGTTGTTGTGCCAAAGCCGTCACCATGTTGTACCGCCTGTTAATCAGACAAATAACTTAACAAACTATCTTTGGGAGACACTACTCAGCTACAGTGAAATCAATTAGCCTTAATACGTTGGCAATTGATAAGAAAAAAGGAAGAAACTCATGGTTCAACGTGGTTCTAAAGTACGTGTTCTTCGTCCAGAGTCCTACTGGTTTCAAGATGTAGGTACTGTTGCATCTGTTGAGCAAAGTAGCACAATCAGATACCCAGTCATTGTTCGCTTTGAGAGAGTGAATTATGCTGGCGTTAACACAAATAACTTTGCTCAAGACGAGTTAGTAGAGATTGAAGCACCAAAGGCAAAAGCTAAAAAAGCCTAAAGTGTAGAAATTTCTAGAAAAACTTCATGGGGTGATTTTCGGGAGTAAGTGGCAAGAGGGTAGAGAGTCAAAACTTTGATTCAATACTCGCTGTTGACTACTCCCGATTTTAATGTCTGCCAAAAAATCACAGTAGTTGTCAGAATATGTTTGTTGTCAATAATTAGCTTAGATGCCTGAGTTGCCTGAAGTTGAAACAGTCCGGCGGGGTTTAAATCAATTGACCCTCAACCAAAAAATCACGGGTGGAGACGTGCTGCTGCATCGCACGATCGCTTATCCGGTTTCAGTAGATGATTTTGTCAGCGAAATTAAAGGAAGTGCGATCGCCACTTGGTACCGTCGCGGTAAATATCTCCTCGCCGAACTTAGTTGCACTACCCACACCTCTTACTTGGGTGTTCATCTCCGCATGACTGGTCAATTATTGTGGTTGAATCAAGATGAATCTTTACATAAGCACACGCGGGTGAGATTATTTTTTGAGAATGGGTGGGAATTGCGCTTTGTCGATCAGCGTACCTTTGGTCAAATGTGGTGGGTACCACCAACTCAAACCCCAGAAAGCATTATTACAGGTTTAGCAAAACTAGCAGCAGATCCCTTTTCACCAGAATTTACAGTTGATTATCTAGCCAAGAAACTCAAAAACAGGCGTCGTCCGATCAAAACTGCCTTACTAGATCAATCTGTAGTTGCGGGATTAGGTAATATATACGCCGATGAAGCATTGTTTATGAGTGGCATATTACCAGAAACAATGTGTGTAGATTTGCAGCCAGAACAAATCGAAAAGTTGCGATCGCAAATAATTAAAGTCTTGGAAACCAGCATCGCAGCGGGTGGAACCACTTTTAGTAATTTCCTCAACGTTAAGGGCGTTAATGGTAATTACGGTGGTGTCGCATGGGTTTACAACCGTACTGGCGAACCTTGTCGTGTTTGTGGAAATGTTATTCAACGGACAAAGTTAGCTGGCAGATCCAGTCATTTTTGTTTGCAATGTCAGCGATAGTTTTTAGTGGTTGGTACTGATGCAAGGCTTTGCACCCCTACAGTAGTTCATGGTTGATAATTCCAAACAACAAACACACTTCCCAAGATAGAATCCTGTATAGCAATCGATACACTTGCGAGGGGAATATATGCCTGTAAAACGTGGAGATATGGTTCGGGTTATTCGTGAGAAGTTGGAAAATAGTGTAGAAGCCAAAGCTAGTGATACTCGTTTTCCTGATTATTTGTTTGACAGTAAAGGCGAAATTGTAGATGTCAAAGGTGATTATGCTTTTGTCAAGTTTGGCAAAGTACCAACGCCGAATATTTGGTTACGTTTAGATCAACTAGAAGAGTTTAAGTAGAATTCTAAGTAAAAATTTATGTATAATCCCCTTTCCTCCTCCATTGTGTGCTACTCGCCCCGGATCAGCGTTATTGGTGCTGGTAGAGTTGGCAGTACCCTTGCCCAACGCATCGCGGAGAAAAATCTTGCTGATGTAGTGTTGTTGGATATTGTTCAAGGAATGCCCCAGGGATTGGCGCTAGATTTGATGGAGGCGAGGGGAATTGAAATGCATAACCGTCAGATTATCGGTACTAATGACTATGCCGATACAACTGGTTCGGAGATTGTGGTAATCACAGCAGGGTTTCCTCGTAAACCGGGTATGAGTCGGGATGACTTATTAAAGACAAATGCCAAGATAGTTGTGGATGCAGCCAAACAAGCGATCACTCATTCTCCAGATGCGATTTTTATTGTCGTCACCAATCCATTAGATGTGATGACTTATTTGGCATGGCAAGCTACACAATTACCACGCGATCGCATCATGGGTATGGCAGGCGTGTTAGACTCGGCCCGCTTTGAAACTTTCATTGCGATGGAATTGGGAGTATTGCCTGGTGATGTCAAGACGATGGTACTCGGTAGCCACGGTGATTTGATGGTTCCTTTGCCGCGTTTTGCCACTGTCAACGGTATTCCCCTGACAGAATTGCTAGATACAGATACTATTCAACGTTTAGTAGAACGCACGCGTCACGGTGGTGCAGAAATTGTCGAACTGATGCACACAGGTGGTGCGTTTTTTGCTCCAGCTTCTGCTACTTGCATGATGGTGGAATCAATTTTATTAAATCAGTCGCGTTTATTACCTGTAACTGTGTCTCTTCAGGGAGAATACGGTTTAGAAAATGTGGCGATCGGTATTCCCTGTCGGTTGGGATGTGGCGGAATTGAAAGTGTATTGGAATTGAATCTCAGTGATGAGGAAAGAGCTGCTCTCTATAGATCGGCGGAATCGGTGCAGAATAATATTGAACGAGCGCAGGAGATTTTGAAAGAGCATCCCAATTTTTGAAAAACAAGAGCGAATATAATTCGCGGCTACATAAACATAGACGCCCGTAGAGCAAGCCTACGCAGACTAGATGCGGATTTCTTACTTTTGAGAAATCCGCATCTTAATTTCTTAATGGAAGTAAATATTGTTTTTTTATTTATAAATACACTTATTTTTTCTAAACTTAACATAAATTTTCAGTAAAATTACCATCAAGCAACTATATTTTTATTTAAAATTTAAGAGTAATTTCTAATACTCAATATGAAATCACTAAATAATCATTTAGAAGTTACCCAAGCACAAACTCGTATACTTTTGGCTTTGTGGGACTTGGGAGGAGAGAAGCAGGAAGTTAAGAGAACAGAAGTAGTAGATCGAGCCAAACGCAGTAGTGAAAAAAGTGGAGATTATAAAAGCATTTTGCAGGAATTAGAAAAAGCAGAGGTTCTCAAAATAGCAAAGAAAAACAAAGCAGAGACTGTTTTTCTCACAAGTAAGGGCTTACAGATGCTACATGAGGGACTTAAAAACCCTGAGTTTAAGTATGAATCTAATATAGGAGCTAAGACTGCAAATGCGCTGCTGAAGTGGATACGAGAAATGGATGATACTGGTAAATTTGCACCAGCTAATGGAGTAAAAAGTGGGGTTCAATCTTACGAAGAGTTTGAGAAAATAGCGCTAGATGTATATGAAAAGCTAAACAATGATTATAGCTATAATCATCTCGTTCCAATTTATCGGATTCGTCGTGAGATAGGAGAACGAGTTAGTCGTTCTGATTTTAAAGAATGGCTATTAGAAATGCAGGCTAATGATATTTTGCAACTGCAAGGTGGAAGCGTTGAAGATAGCGCACCAGATAAGATAGAAGACTCAATTACTACAGAACTCGATGGGTTACGCTGCTACGCCAAACTTTTGAAAGTATAAAGTTTATTTTGAGTATGAGAATTAAAGCTCATAGTCAGGGGTTTAGTCCTTAAAGTTTATGGTGAGAGTGAAATTATCTCAATAGAAAAAATCTCTATACTTAAACTTTATTTTTCACTGAGTAAAACAATGACAGATAGCAAAATTGATGAATTAATTAGAGAAAAAAATCCCTTTTCAGGAAATTTTGTTGTTAGACCATCCCAGATTTGGGGAAAAAGTTTTCCTGATGTAGCTTCTATTAATGCTCATGCTTCTAATGCAGTGTTTGATGCTATCGAAAAAATTCGTAAGGGACAGCGTGAAACAGTCGGGATCACAATTACTGCTGAAAGAGGGCTAGGAAAAAGTCATATTATTAGCCGGATTCGCCACCGCATACAAGCAGAAAATGGCACTTTATTTATATACATGAGTAAATATGATAACCTGAATCAAATTCAATATCAATTTTTACAAACAGTCGCTTCTAGCTTAAGAGCATTTACTACTCAAAAGATTATGCAATGGCAAGAAATAGCCGCAGCTTTAATTAACGAAGTCAAACATTGGAACTACACACCACAACAGTATATTAATGGGTTTCCTAATTGGTTGATTAAATCTTCAAATAAAGTAGTTAATATTTTAACAGAAATAATTATAAAATCCAAACCAGAAATCACGAATCCTTACATAATTAAAGCGATTTTGTGGACATTATCTTCTGCCCATAGTACCTATGCAAACTACTGGCTATCTGGATTTGAACTAGCACCTACACAAGCTGAGGACATGGGTTTACCAAATCACAAAAAAGAAGATATAGAAGCTGAATCATTAAAATTTGTTCGGCAAATTTTGGAAATTACCAGTGATTATAAAATTCCTGTTATTTGCTTTGATGAACTAGATATTGCTGATATTGCTGACAACGGTTTTACCGCAGCACAAATTGTCGCCAGTCTAGCGAAGGATTTGTATAATAATCTCAAAAAAGGCGTTTTGTTACTAGCAATGTATCCTGATACTTGGAATTATCAAATCAGGAGTTTACCACAAGTTGAAGCAGTAGTTGATAGATTAGTTAGTGACCAATCTGATAGACAGCCTATAGCATTAAAATATTTAAATTCCGATGATGTTGTTGCTGTTGTGCATCAATGGCTACAAGATTTTTACGAAGAGTATAAACAAATTCCACCACATTTTCTATACCCATTTAATGAAGCTAAACTAAGAACTCTAGGCAAAACTAAACCTACTGTTAGGTCACTTTTAAAATGGTGTGCAGATAATTTTATTCCTGATAATAAACATCCTGTAGAAGCATATTTCCAACAAGAATTAGCTAAACTAGAAGGCTCTATAGATTGATTCACTGTTAGAAGATGAAGGAAAAATTGCCAATTCACTGAGGATTGCATTCAGTAGCTTAATTGGAGAAACAGTAGAACAAGTTACGATTGAAGCTGTAGAAGACGTTAAAACTAATGCAGCAGATAAAGGTTTTATTGATTTTAAAATTGTGGGTAATCAAGGAAAAGTCAAAATAGGAGTAGATGTCATACAACAATCTGGTGGTAGCTATGTAGGAGCAGCATTAAAGCGCTTAATAGAATACAAAAAGTTTGATTTAACACGGGGTTGCTTAGTGCGTTCCAAGAAAATTAGTCCGTCTGCAAAAGTTGCAAAAGATAATTTGAAAATACTTTTACAGCAAAAAGGTGGAAAACAGGTAAAGCTGCAAACTCAAGATATAAAACCTCTTTTAGCTATTTATTTTCTTGTTCATAGCGAAGATGATAAGCTAACAAAAGCAGAAGTGTTTGATTTTATGAAACAACAAAAATTAGCAATTGATAATCAATTAATTAGAGAAATCATCAGTGAACCTTCTAGTCAAAACTCTAATAATTTAACTGATGATTAATCTATGAATGCTCCTCAAATTATTTCTGATTTTACTGATGACATTAGTTTTAAATCGATATTGCTAATTTCAATAAATTAGATGGCTAAAATTTCAATAAATTTGTGTCTACCTGTTCCTGATATTGAAGCATTAATACAAGGACGAATAATTACTGCTTTACCCAGATATTTTATCCATCCTGGACAACAGTTTGCTCTTTATCCTACAGAATTTATTAATATCCCACTGACAATTGAGCAATATTATTGCTCAAGTTTTTTACCTATTGCTCATAGTGCGATCGCACATTTACAATCATCGCACTTAGTTTCTGATACAGTTACAATTCAAGCTTGGGCAAAATGCGAATTCTGCCAAATTATTAATCATACTGAATCATTAGCTGCTTTATCTTCACTAACAATTTGGACTCAACAAGCCTTACAAAGCATACTTGCACAAAAGCAAAACATATTCATAGCGTATTTACGAGTTTATCAACTGCCAAAAGCAATAGAAATATCTGTTAAACATAAGCAAAACAGCCAGTTTGTTGCTTTACCACAACCTTTGAGTGTTACTGATGCAAATCCTGTATTGAGCGATCGCATTTTTCTTAAACGTAAACACCAACTTGAAAAACTCGAACCACCCCTACATCCTGAGTTGGAAGAATTACAGAGTAATTTAGCCTCTTTTGCGATCGCCAACTCAGCAGCTAGAGCATTAGAGGAAGATATTAAAGTATTTTTGGGTTGGAGTAGTAAATCGCCTAGCATCAAAGCAGATTCACATTTAACTTGGATCAATAATATTGCAGCTTTGGGTAATCGCAGTAAACAACTAGACGAAGGTAAAAGCAACTACCAAGCTGGAACAGATTTTGAAAACATAGTTCGTCAGAGTCTAGAATTTTTAGGCTTTACGGTTGATTATTTTCATAAAGGTGGTGCTGGTGGGATAGACATATTTTGTTCACAGCCTTATTCTTTAGTTGGAGAATGTAAAGCTGGTAAAAAAATTCCTAACGATACCGCAGTACAATTATTGAATTTGGGAACACTACGTTTAAAAAGTCAAGAAGTATTCAAACAAGCAACCAAATTAATTATTGGCCCTGGTGAAGCAACAACTCAACTGCAAGATGCTGCAAAAGTACATGATATGGCTATTATTAACCCGGAAACATTAGAGAAGCTTGTCAAATTACAAAGCACTTATCAAAACTCAGTAGACTTATTTAAACTCAAACAATATTTAAAAGCAGGTCAATCTGATCAGGAAGTTGACAAATATATAGACCAAGTTAACAGAGAAATTAGTTTGCGATCGCACCTTGTCCAACTTGTTAAAACTTATCTAGAAAACACAGGTTCAGATAACACCGGAGTTGAGACATTATATGGTGTTTATTTTGGTTCCAAACCACCACAACCGCTAAAAATCGAGGAAATGCACGAAATTATTATCGAACTCTCATCACCCTTAACAGGTTACTTGGGACGAATAAAAGGAAGTAATTGGAAGAGCGATCGCTTTTATTTTCTGCGTGATTTACCAATCAGAAACAATTATATGTGAAGAATTAAGGTAAATGATCGCTATCCTCAAAATTTAATGGCAATCAACTGTATCTAAAAATCATACCTATAAAAAGGTATAAACTAATTATTAAGTGAGTTAGTGTAATTTCAGCGTGGTAAAAAATGGCAACTGATTATGACACCATTGCCCAGCAGTATAAAAAATCTAAAGAATTGCCATTTCGTCTACACATTGAGACATATACATATTTGAATTTGCTTGGTGATGTGACTGGAAAGTCCATCCTCGACTTAGCTTGTGGAGAAGGATTTTATTCTCGAGAATTTAAACGAAAAGGCGCTACACGGGTTATCGGGGTAGAAATTTCGGAAAAAATGATTGAACTAGCGACACAAGAGGAGGCCAGAGAATCGCTAGGTGTCGAATATATCCTTAGTGATGTCCTCGAATTAGGTAAAATTGGTAGCTTTGATTTGGTGGTAGCTTCATATTTGCTAAATTATTGCCAAACTCCAGAACAAGCACTCAAAATTTGCCAGCACATATTCGCTAACCTGAAACCGGGAGGTCGTTTCGTCACTATCAACAACAATAGTGAACAGTCTCCTGCATCCTATCTCTTAGGGACTTCCAAAAAATAAATCATACAAAAAAACTTAAGAGAGGACATGGAA
>NZ_JCACKS010000110.1:0-7610 GCF_059505505.1 Pelatocladus sp.
ATCCATAGAGAACATCAAAGCGTTTGTTGAATACGTTTCAACGTTGCTTATTAACGAGAACCCATTCACAACACATGGGAACCCATTGACAATTAAATCGCGGTTCTTAAGACCTCTTGCAAAAGTCGAATGAACCCCCCTCAATCCCCAGGGCTGTTTCATTCCCGATCAACAGGTAAAATAGCAAGGGGTTGAGGGGATAAAAATCATGGATGCTTCTCTGGTTGAACAATTGAACTGTTATATTAGCAGTTTGATTTGCACTGCTAAGGAATTTGCTCTCGGGATTCGCGGTCATTGGAGTATCGAAAATTGCCTTCACGCTTGTCAAAGATGTTGTTTTGAAGGAGGATAGTTCTACAATCCGTCTGGGCAACGCTCCTGCAAATCTTTCCATTATCAGAGCCATCGTACTCAACATACTTCGTCAAAATGGTTATACTTCCATCACAATTGCCCAAAGATTTATCTCTCATGATATTGACAAACTGCTTCATCTTGTGGAATGAAACAGCGCTGACCCTGCTAGGCTGAGGGTGGGGATGAATAGCGTAATGTTAAAATGCAAAAACCTGGTCAAAGGGGACCAGGTTATGCAAACTCTTTGGTGATCAAGTTGATGTTATCGTTCAGAGTTAAAAAAATAGATAGTTAAGGTGGACATCACTAACAGCAAACCCAGCATAATCTCGTTTTTCCGCTTAGGGATTTGGCTTCTCCTCAGTTAGGAAAATATGCCACATTATATTAATGTTATGCTGACAGTTTACTAGGGCTTCATGACGGGGGACACCAAGTCATTTGCCCAATTCAGTTTGGTTGTGCCTTATCTGGTGTCCTGTATTATTAATCTATCATCCTCAAAATTAGTCGCAAATCTCTTTTAACTGAAGTTAATTAGTCTTTAAGTTTCTCAATATGAAAATTCAAACAACAAACAACTACCAACAGTAACTATATTATTCCAATTCCTTTTTGAGTAAACTCTTCTACTGTTTTGTGTGATAACTCATGAGTTGTCATAGCCTGCAACATTGCCAATGGTAAAGTCAGATGGTGCGCTCCAGCTTGTAAAGATGCAGCTGCTTCTTGGGGTGATTTGATGCTAGCAGCTAAAATTTCAACCTTACTATCAGCAAGGATACTAGCCATATCTCGTACTAAAGCAATACCATCGCCCAACAAACGAGTAGCACGGTTGACGTAAGCGATCGCAATTTTTGCACCCGTCTCTTTTGCTACTGCTGCTTGAGAAGCACTATAAATTGCCGTCACTGAACAGGTAATCTGGGGTGATAATTGGGCTACTACCTCAAATCCTAATGGTGTGGCTGGTATCTTCAGTATTGTCTGTTCACCAATAATCTCAAAGGCCTTTTTTCCCTCTTGCACCATCCCATCAAAATTAGAGGCTGTTAATTGATAGAAAAGTGGGCCATTTGTCAAGGTGACTAATTTTTTGAGCGTTTCTTCTGGTGGGGTATCACTTTGAGCCAAGAGTGTGGGATTTGTGGTGATCCCCTTCACCCAACCCATGCGCTTGGCAATTTCCGCTTCCGATGCGATCGCCGAGTCTAAATATAATGCCATGAATTACACTCCTGCGCCCTTTTTTTGTAATTGCAATTCAATGCGATCGCCTGACTTGGGTTCTATCACCTGGGTGGAAAGATTATTTTTCGCCAATAACGTCCGAAATTCCTCAATGCTCCCCTTGGTTTGCAAGAAATTTGCCAAAAATCCCACAAACGTCACATCACCTCCTGCTGCTGTGGGTAGCATAACTTGGGGTTGCAACCATTGGGCTAATTCGAGAGCATTTTTACCACCCCTGATAAATGATCCAAATATGGGCAAAGTTAAGTCAACGAGTGGAGTTATGACAACATCAATGGGGGTTGCTGCTTTTAGCGACGGAGAATGATATCCGTGTGGTTCATAATAAATAGTCAAGTTGCTTGGCAACTCTTTGAGGATGTAACCATTTTCTACCAAAGTGGGGCCGATAGGTGAACCAGGAACTGCCTTGATTTCTACACTTGTATCTAAAGTAAAGGTTTCACCATGAGCAAGCACTGTTATTTGGGTGTAACCTAGCTGCTGTACAACTTTGGCAGCATTAGGAGAAGCTACGACTGGAATATTATGGTCAAGTTGTTTGAGTGTGGGTGGATGAGCATGATCTTCTAGCCCCTGAGACAGCAAAATTAAGTCAATCTTTTCTGGGATCGGACGATCTTGAGTTCGATAACCTTTGAAAAACCAATCTTGATTGCCAAAACTCAACTTATCTACCAACCAAGGATCAATCAGTATTCGTTTGTCTGCGATTTCAACCAGCCAACTGTTGCTGTCTAAATATGTTAATAGCATGATAATTACGTGGCTCTAATAAATTCATAGCTATATTTATTATGAATTAGACATCTGGTGAAAAAGAATGTAGAGACCGTAAATTTACGGTCTCTACAAAGATTGTGGGTAAAGCATAATTAATTTCACCAGATGTCTATTGTATGAACTACTTTCAGAAACTTAGGGTTTTGACTATTTGTCTAATATTATTTTATCAATCATATTTAATATATCCTCATCTCTAGTCATATCAAACTTCCTAGCAAAAATCTTTTTTGATTGTTTAATCTTTTCAAAATCCTTCCTAGTTAAAATCTTTGGATGATAGTCATTAATATTACTCCACTCTACATATCTCAAGTGTTCGTTAACTACTTTGTCTTTAAAAGGTGAATTTAAAATCAGTGTTTGAAAAAATATCTCATCTGTACAAAAAGTATAATTAAAGCGGTTAACAAACTTCCGATTCTGTTTAACAAAATCATTAATCCATTTTACACATTCTCCTGTTAAGCACCAAAATTGAGATCCTCCATAAAGAGGAAAATATTTGTCAAGCTTACGTTTTTTAAATAAAACTGGAATCAACAATGAATATAAGAAAGAGTTGAGAGGAGATTTAAATTTACGCTCTTCGGGAAGACACAAATATTCATCTTTCCAACGGATATGCCAATATTCTACTCTTCTAAAGCCACCACCTCTCCATTTACTGCAAGGTAGTGGGAAGTACTCTAAAAATTCTTTTCCTTTATTTGCTTCAAAAAAAAATTGTATCTGTTCATTTGATTTAATTAAATAATCTTGTCCTGATAAATTTACAATATGGTCAAAGTCATTACTTGCTTCGGCTATTAATTTTATTCCCTCAAGAGTCGCTCTTACGATATTAAAACTTCCCCACGCTGAATCGTATCTCTTAAGAAAATAAACATTCGGTAAATCCTGAAGTTGAGTAACTAATTGATGAAAAAACTGACTATCTGCTTTTTTATCAATATGTATAAAAAATGAAACATCATCTGTGTTTAGTCTGTTAATCAGACGCAATAATTGTTTTGGATATTTATGCGCTAATATTATGTATGCTATTTTCATCAGTAAACCACTTCAGTCATGAGATTTTAGATTATTGTAGCCTGCGTAGGCAGGTGTAATTTTCGTGTAGCTGTAGACGCGCGGCGTCTTCCCATAAGGGTATTTAACTTGTTCTACATTTGCCTTTTCAACATCTTCAGTCGGTTTATGTGTCTCAACCAAGATCACCAAAAGTGTGAAAGAACCCAAATATACTGATAATTATAGAAACTTTAGTTAATAAAAAAAATGCCTAAATTCGATGGTGCTAAGTGGAAAAAAGTATCTGTGAGCCTTCCCTTTGGTATTGGTTCGGCTGAATGGGAAGTTGACCCAACTGAACGACGGGCTGCATGGTCGCTGTATGTGGAACTTGTGACACGTATTGCTGTTCAGCCTTTGGATTCTAACGAAGGATTAATGCGTGAGGCTCTAAATTCTTTATACAGCCTTTTTGGCACGACACGGGAAATTCTCAAAGAAGCTGGGCCTGATGTTGGTGCATCTCACGATTCAGTCGGGGGAATTGCTATAGCAGTGTTGAATAATGGTTTACGCCCCGTCCTGGCAAAATGGCATCCAATATTACAAACATGGGAAGCCCAGCGTCCACCTCACCTGAGTCCGAAAGAGCATGAGCGCAATTGGTCTGAGGAAGCGAAATTGCGGGATGAGTTGGAATTGTTGAGAAGGGATTTAGAGCAGTATGCAGATGCGTTGGCGGTTATTGCGGGTGTGAAGGAGTAACAAAAGGAAGCTATAAATGATATCGTAACTAGCTAGCTTAATTTTCTTAGACTGTTTGCGAAGCCTTAAAAGCAGAAAATTCACATATAGAATTAAATGGGCAAAATCGACAGTGATAGCCAGGATTTGGCGGAAATATTTGGCTAAATTTCTGGCTTCCCCTTTGATATTTTTGCAAATCTTGTTGGTGTTTTTGAGCAATATTAGCCAATTCAAACTCCAGAAAATCTAATTCGCCTTTGGTAACACTTATCAATTCCGATTTTTTAGAAAATTCTAAATTATAAAAGGAAGCTATAGCTTTGTGTCTAGGATAAAGATAACGAGCTGCCAATAAGTAAACTAATGCCTGACGACGGTCAAAAGCAGATTTACCAGTTTTAAAATCTAAAATATGTAAATTGCCTGAAGATTCGATGAAAATACAGTCCATCGCCGCATACAAGCGGAAACAATAATGCTTTTGATCGATTAAAATTGGTTTGGGAAATCCTTCATCGCCACGGGTTAACAAGACTATACGTTTACCTGAAAGCAATGGCTCATTGTGGTATTTCTTCAAAATTTGCAGCACACGCTGTTGCACTTCATCAGGTGAATTGCTTAGTCTCAGTAGTTCGGCAACTTTTTCTACGCCGTCTGATTGATTTAATAAGTATCTGTGATGATGAAATTCGTAAACACCTTTTTGTGCTAATAAGCCTATACGTTGGGGTGGTGTAACTTTTGTTAAGAGTGCTTTAACTTGAGGTTCATGTTGGCGCGCTTTAATATATCCTCGTCTCATTTGACAGTGCCAACGTTGTTGCCCAGAAGCGGGGGCAACTAAAGACCAAAGATGATAACTGGCAAAAGGTCGCTCTGGAGTTGACATTACTTAGCAACTGTGAGACAAAGACGGGGCATAACATCAGCTACACAGGCTTCACTCATTTAGTAGCCAAGTAGCTAATCAAACTGCCATTTAAGTTATGGCAGATTTTGTTTGGACTGTAAAAATTGCTGAACGGTATTATGCGATCGTAATAAGTGACAATGCTACTTACTGAAATTCAGTTTAGAGCATTGATATTTACTACTAACAGCTAAAACCCAGCATCTGAGTATGGGATTAAATATATCCTTGATTTTGTTGTTATTGCCACTCTAGAAATTACTAATTACTATTGTGGCAAAGATCTAGGCTGTATCGGAGGCTTTGTTTACCAACATTTTTGCTAGCTACTCAGTATCCACCTTTTCATCTTTGACCCTAAACTAGACTAAATCCTAGTAGCTCCACATCTAACAGAACGGGGAAAATATTGGGAATACCTGGTTAAAAGCCTTGGTTAAAAGTAAAGTACGATGCAGTATATTGTACTTTTGGTCTACTTCTAGTGGTTGTGTAGATGAAGATTTGCAACACTAATCTTGACCTATACTTTACAAATAGTTAGATAAATTCTCGTTTAGAGATAAAAATATCTACATATAAAAAATAATTACCACTTCTCAAAACCTCAAAACCTAAAATAGGTGGAGAAAGTTGTGGCTATGGCAGCTTGTTATCAATCATCATGAAAACTCTTGCTACTCTACTGACAATAATGATTCTAGTTTTTTGGATAATGGCTGTTGCCCTTCTCTCAGTACAAAACGCCACGCCAGTATCTTTAAAATTTCTCAGCTTTCAATCAATTCAACTTCCAGTAGGCTTGTTACTAGCTTTGTGTGCAGCTGTAGGCATGATCAGTATGGGTTTGCTACAACCATTGTGGAGACTGACTGGTTCTGAGCAAAGTCATTCTACTGCACAAGATGATGCAGAATTTTTTGTAGATGAAGAAGATTTTTAATTTTTAATTCAGTTATCAGTTATCAGTTATCAGTGAGACTAGCGTCCTTTTTCGTGTAATGAATTAATAGCCATAGCACATTTTTGTGTTAATACTTCTAATTCTTCTCTATCAGTGGAAGTGGGTGCGGGTATCACTTCACCAATTCTTATTGTCACGGGAACTGCACGAGGGATAACGACACCTTTTTCTTCAATAGCCTGTGTTCCCCACAAACAAACAGGTAACAATGGTACTTGTGCTTTAGCGGCTATTAAAGCAGCGCCTCGTTTCGGATCTGTAATGCGTCCGTCAGGAGTGCGAGTACCTTGTAAAAAGACACCTACAGCCCATCCCTCATCAAGATATTTGAGGGCTGCACGAATAGCAGTGCGATCGCTTGTACCCCGGCTAACCGGATAAGCACCATATAATTCAATGGCTTGTTTTAAGACTGGGACTTTAAATAGTTCTTCTTTGGCCATATACGCCACAGGACGGCGCACACAGTTGGAAATAATTGGCGGATCATAATTACTGGCATGATTGCTTACTACCACCAAAGGCCCGCTCAAAGGGACATTTTCTGCACCATAAATTTTGCCTCGAAAGTAAACATTTAGCACGGGGCTAACAACAGACCACTTAAAGGCTTGGTAGAGTAATAGACTAGCTAAAGGTTCCCGGTTTTTGCCCACAGAAGATAATTGAAATCAGACAAAATTAAGGATAAGCGATCGCCACTACTTTTGTACAACTTCGCTCAATGCTTCATGAATTATCTCATCACTGACGCCACGACGCTTGAGACTCGCAACTAATGCACAAACAGTATCTCCATCCAAACGCTCTAAATCTGCTCGCAGCCCCTGACCGATGTAAGCACGAATTAAAGGTTGATAACCAGAAAAACCAAGTAATGGAGCGACTCGTTTTAGATCCTCTACTACATCTTCAGGAATTCGGATTGTAATAGTTGTCATGGGACGATTTCGGTCTAATCGTTTTTTCATGTCAATACGTTTTACTGACTCCATTTATCCCATGCAGTCCGCGCCACCTTTGCTATAACTTCTTCGCGTGCAGCATCGTCAGCCGTAGAATCTGAAACAAAAATCGCTATAGCCAAATGCTGGCTATTTGGTAACGTCACGAGTCCCACATCATTTGTTGCAGCCGTCACTCTGTTAACAGTGCCTGATGTGCCAGTCTTATGTGCTACAACCGTCCCATCAGGCAACATTCCTTTGATACGTCGTAAACCTGTGGATGTCTCTGTCATCAAGCGCAGTAACAACGCTTGGCTAGATTTTGAAAGCCCTCGCCCCTCGTCTAATGCACGTAACAAAACGACCATTGCTTCAGGTGTTGCCCAGTTGCGATACTGGACTGATTTGTCTTGTCCTATCTCTTTTTCTGTACTAACCACGATGACGCCATTTACACCAAGTTTACGCAAATACTTCGTGACAACTTCCGGCCCGCCAACAAGTTTTAACAGCACATCACAAGCTGTGCCATCGCTTTCGGACACCATATATTTCAATAGTTGAGTTAGACTTAGGGACTTCCAAAAAATAAATCATACAAAAAAACTTAAGAGAGGACATGGAA
>NZ_JCACKS010000111.1:0-7467 GCF_059505505.1 Pelatocladus sp.
CCCTAAGAGCTAGTCACATAAAGGCTTTGATAGTTGTCGGAGATGTCTAGTGGACTTATAGTTAAATCCGGCTTTTGCTGATGCAGAGATCGAGAATATTCCCAAAAAAACGAGAAAAACATATATAGATTTTTTCGTTAACATAGATAGTTTTACCTAGTTTTAAGGCATTTTATTATTACATTTATCATAAGTATTCACAGGTAATTAGAAAATTAATCTTAAATTTGTAAGCTATGGCATTCCTAAATCATTCGCTCCAGACAAGATCCCCGACAACTCATGCAAAGTTGGAGATCTAAGCTCTGCAATTCTCACAAATCATAAATATTAGGATTGCTATCCATACATCATTACTGTCTAGCATTTCAAAAAATACTTGAGATAAATCCTCCTGCTATTGGAAGTCCTTTGGTGACTAGCGCCGAGGATATGAAATAAAATTTAATATTATGTATTTTTTTCACTATAAATTATGTAATTTTCTGACAATTTAGTTATCTTAGGATTAAGTAGGTCGGCATCAGTCAAAACATAGTCGCAATGATTATGTTTTGAACCGCGAACTACCCAGATACGGGCGTGTTAAGCCATAATTTTAATCAGTAGAGAAATATTTATGTGTACATAAAATTGTCACTACGACAAAATCTCATATCAAAGTTTATTTCCGCAAGAAACAAAAAATAATAAAAAAACTGTCTAAAAAGTCAGAGCGAAGAGTCCAAGGGATTAAAAAAAGATGAATGCAGAAAATCATAACGACAAAGACCACCAAGAACGTCTTATTGTCTCCTACATCTTGAGTGCAGCTTGGTTTTTCGGATTGGGAGGACTACATCGTTTATATAATGGCAGAATTGGTACAGGCTTGTTATGGTTAGTAACCTATGGTTTTTTTGGCATCGGTCAGTTTATAGATTTGTTTTTCATCCCCAACATGGTGAATGAACATGAACTAAGACTCAGATTAAAAGCAGGTGTATCGCCCTTTGGTGTACCTTTTGAACAAGCAGTAGTGGCTTCCGAAGTATACCGTCCTACTGGCAATCAACTCATCCTCAAACTCATCGAAACAGCTGAAAGTCGGGGTGGGATGATCACCGTAACTCAAGGTGTAAAAGCAACTGGAGCTAGCTTTGCAGAAATTGAAACAGCTTTAAAAGATTTGCTGAAATCAGGTTATGTAAGGATAGATAACGACCCCATAACTGGAGCTGTTACCTACCATTTCTATGAACTAGGTTAATTTCTCCCCAGCCACTTTTGACCATTCAAACGCTGCATCAAACCATACACCAGCAAATCTAGTGTGATTTTGCGCTCATCAATTAAGAATGATTCCAGAGTGCTAGGCTGTTTCCCTTCATTGCAGGAAAAAGCTTTTTTCCCTTGAATATTTTCATCAGGAAAATATAAGTTGAAGTGGCGCACACCATCTGAAAAGTTACCAACTATTTGCCAACAGTCACCGAGTTGTTCTAGTCCTTTGATAGGAATTTGCTGTTTTACAAAAGAAATTTGTAAGTTTTTTACCCCTTCTTGAGCTACAGCTTTTTCTACAGCAGGCAAGTAATATTGTTGGATAAACTCTGAAAATGGCTTATCTTCAACTGCTGGTGGTTTTTCTTTCTTTGCTGTTTTCGCTGCGGCGGCAGGTTTTTCCCCATCTGCGGCTTTAGCTGCGGCGGCGGGTTTTTCCCGCTTGGGTGGTGCAGTTTTAGTTTTAGCAGCATTTGGGTTGGTTTCCGGGTTTACCGCTTTTGGATCTGGCGCGTTGGAAGTGGGAATATTTGTCGCTTCAGGAGAATCGGTGCTAGGAGCGTTTTGTTCTGCGACAGTGGGAGCCTGTTTGTCTACGGTGCTGGGAGCCACCTCTCCCGCTTCATTGTGATTGGTTTCTTCTGCCATTGCTCAGATCAATCCTTATGTATAGCTTTAGGGGAGCTTTGGGAGCGATCGCTCACCTTTTATTAGTCATCTTCATTTTGACACAGCACAGCCAGTATATAACTGAAGCTGTTGCATATGAATTCCTGCCTGAAAGATTTACGTGCTATATGTGGAGCTTGATTTCTATATAAACGTGACAAGAAACGCATGAATCATCACCACATTCCCCGACGGCGTTTCCTCAAAACTGGGGCTTTTGCTCTAGCAGGTTATGCAATTACTAATGCTGATATTCTCCGTTCCTTAGCAACTCGGAGTGAGCCTATAGATGCGATTGTGATTGGGAGTGGTTTTGGTGGTGCGGTTGCGGCGCTACGATTGGCACAAGCTGGAATACACACTCTCCTACTAGAACGCGGTCGTCGTTGGATTCTTACTGAAGAACAGAACACTTTCTCCACCTTGCGTACTCCAGATAGCCGTTCTTGGTGGCTGAACTCCTCTTGTGTTCCGATCTTTGGTAATATTGAGCCTCTTGTTAGTTACGCTCATACCGGAATAGTAGAGATTTTAGCAGAAAAAGGCATCGCAGTATTGGCAGGTGCAGGTGTAGGTGGTGGTTCTCTCGTCTACTCCGCAGCTACCTACCAACCAACACGTGCTAATTTTGATCGGGTTTTTCAAGGAGCAATTTCTTACGATGAGATGGCCCAGGTGTATTATCCCAGAGTCCGCTCCATCCTCAAGCCTAGTCCAATTCCAGCAGATATATTGGCGTCAGACTACTATCGTCTAACACGCGTTTTCCTAGAAGAGGCAGCAAATGCGGGATTACCCGCAAAACTATTGGACATGAACCTCAACTGGGATGTGGTTCGTCAGGAAATAACTCGAGAGCGTGTTCCGTCTGCGATCGCTGGTGAATTTTTGTATGGGAATAATAGCGGTTGCAAGAACAGCGTAGATCGCAACTATTTGCTACAAGCAGAACAGACTGGGTTTGTTGAAATCCTACCATTGCACATAGTCACGGATATATATGAGATGCCTGAGTCTGGCTACGCAGTTGTTTGCAACCAAATCGACGAAGATGCCAATGTCCTGCAAAAGCTCATTTTTACTAGTAAGCATGTTTTTTTGGCGGCTGGTTCGATGGGAACAACTAAGCTTTTAGTTAAAGCAAAAGCTAAAGGAACGCTACCAAAGCTCAATGATGCTGTAGGAAATTTTTGGGGAAATAATGGTGATACTCTTGGTCTTCAAGTAGGTCTATCACCTACTAACCCTAGCCAAGGTGGCCCATTAAGCGCTGTTGTTGAAGACCACGCCAACCCACTTGCACCGATAGCGCTTCAGCCGTTTCCAGTCTGGAAAGAAACACGACAAGATCATCTTTATCTTTTAGGATTTGGAATTGGTTTTCCCAAGGGAAGATTCCAGTTTAACCCACTCACCGATAGCGTGCAGTTGACCTGGCCGATACTTAACCCGAAGATAGTTCAGCTGCGCCAAGCGACCTTGAAAACATACTACACACTTAACCAAGCCAATACAAACAGCACATATCAGCCCAAGACTGCCGAAGTACTAGATGAGGTGACATTACATCCGCTTGGTGGTGCTATACTGGGAAAAGTTTGTGACTTTTACGGCAGAATCAAAGGCTACGAGGGTCTGTATGTTGTCGATGGGGCAATGATTCCAGGCTACGCTGGATGTGTCAACCCATCTCTGACAATCGCTGCGCTTGCCGAACGCTGCGTCGAGAGAATTATTGCAGAGGACAATATTGGTAATAAGTAAAATTGTACTAATCTCTAGCAATTCTAATAAATGGCAGAATTTTCTGGGCAGGATCACTAGCTATTTGTACCCAAACACTCATCAATCCTGACTCACTATCAAATCTAAACTCCGGTCTGTTGAGTGTATAGCCTAGCTGTTCTATATTTTCAGAATGTTCATTAAGGTCTTTCGCTGTAATTAAACGTTTATTTCGATCAATGTGAAAATATAGAGTTGCTTGCCACTGCTCAGAATCATTCTGAGCGCGGTCTAGGACAATTCCTAATTGTTCAAAATAACCAATAATAATGTTTGCTAACCATTGATCATCACGAGTCGGTGTAGACCAATAATGAGGACGTTTGAGAGCCTTGATTTCTTCTTCTTTCTGAGCTAGTCGCTCCATAGCTTTTTCTAGTTCTGCTATTACGTTTTTAATATATTGCTCATTCTTGGCAGCTAATCGCTCAGATTCTTCTAGTTTCGCTAAGACATTGGTATAACTGGGTGGTTGAATTCCTGCTATTTTTGCTAACGCGTTTTTGGCTTTTTCCTGGTTGATAGCATTCTGAAATTGTAAGCGATCGCTAACACTCAAACTTTTGACAAATTTAACTTTTAAACATCCTACTTCTGCATGAATTTGATTATAAATCTCGATAGTTTCGTTGACAAAATCAAGATTTTCATTACGTTCAATCTGTGCTATTAAGTTTTTGTAATTAATAGATTTGATCTCAAGGTCATTCTTGAATTTATTCAATCTTTTGATAATTGTTTCATCCTTCACTTGTCTGATTTTGGTATCTATGGATTTTTTCAGCTTTGCAATACATTCTTCGATATGAGAATTTAAAATTTCTTTGATATTGAATAAGAATTTCTCTATAACAGCATCGGCAAATTGCTTTTCTGACTCTGCTTTCCCTTGATAAAATTCTAGTTCAGACTTGAGATTTGCAATGGTATCTAACAATTTTTTATTAACTGACTGTTCTAGTCGTAATCGGTTCTCAACTCCGAGTTTTATTTCTACTTCCTTAGTCAATTCTGCTATTTTCTGCTCTCTAGGTTTAATAAAAGCTTCAATCTGATTATTGGCATTGTCTTCATACAGATGAGAACTGGCTTCATTGGCTATTCCAATCGCAGCACTGCTGACAGCTACAATCCAAGCAAGTGTTTTTGCATTTGGATTTTCACTTTGTATAGCCGCTACAGCAGCTAAGAAAGTTAAACAACCTGCGATCGCGTTGATGATATTCCTGGGCTGTCTTAAAGAGATTTTATGTGTCATAATAATATCCTTAATCTTCTGTTTCGCCTACACACCAAACAGCTTGAAACAGATCGTAGCTAAATAGATACCTAATACTAGGTATATACAAATACTCCAATTTCGAGCATTTTTGAACTTGAATGATTTTCTCCTCAAAAACCAAATTATATTCTATTAAATCCTAAACGATACTCATTGCATCCGCTTGAGGGGAATTGCCCCTCTATTCCGTATTAAGCAATAAAATTAAATTAAACAGCGATCGCTCACTATAATCCAAGCCAGTATTCTCAACTGTGCTGTTGCTAACATTTTCTGTTTTTTCACTTATCTCAAAACTACTGTGGAGATCTGTTTTAAATCGTCTTGATTAATCTGGTATTGCGTCCCTGATAGACCAACTTCTAGCCACAAGTGTACTGCATCACATGAGAATGTACTAAAGTGATGGTGTAATTCAGTAATCTGGTTAGGCAGTTTGAGAAATTTACTGCCGTTATTAGTTATCCAGTACCTTGCTGTTTCATGAGCGAATCGTTAAATACCAAGTTTTTTATAATCCTATTTTTTCTTCAAAATAGGTTTTTGGCTTGGTTTTTGCTGACGATTGCTGTGTTCATCAGAATTATTTTTTGGAGTTGGCTGCTGTACTTGCTGTACTCTAGGCTTATCTTTCTGAGATGCTTGCTGGGCAGTAGCTTTATCCTTTTTGGATGCTTTGAGAAATCTGGGTGGAGTTTCTTGAGGTGGAGCTAATAGTGCTACAAAACCGAAAACATCACGCCCAGGCAGAAATTTCGCCTTCAAGGTGACAAATGTTGGCTGTCCTTGATCTTCTTTAGGAGCTTTGGGATTAAATCTAAAGGGTCTGACTGGTGCATCCTTCCAAAGCAAGGGTAAATGACTAGCCTTCATAAATTTTACCTTTTGGGCAGGCTCGGCTTGCTTAATATATTCGAGTCTTTCACGAGTAAAGTTACGAAACACAGAGACACAAGGAGTAGCACAAACAGGAATAAACTGCCATAGTCCTGAGAATTTAAACTCTAGGTCTAGTAACTCTGCTGAAACTGCTTCTTCAAATCGCCCTTTGTCAAAGCCAACTAGCTGAAAAGCAATGCGATGTGGTTGATCTTTGCGTGGAAAATGAATTGCTTTTGGATAAACAACCAAACGTTGAGTTCGATTACCTGTTGCTTCGATTTCTTTTTGGAGGGCTTCAAATACTTTGCGCTTTCGGGGAACATAGAAAAGTGGGTATTGAGAACGACCGATGGTAACAGTGTTTTTACCATCCTCAGCCAAATTGACCTCCCCAGTAATCACCCCAACCGCTTGAAATATCGATCCTGAATCTTCAATTTCTGGTTGTGATTCAGTATTCTGATTAACTTGCTCGTCCGCAGATGGGGTTTGAAGTGGAGGAGCAGCCTCAAACGAATTTGTGGAATCTTGTAGAGACTGATCTGGGGAGTCTGGGGAAGTTTTTTCTTCTTCCCCAGCTACCCCTGCTTGCCCAAAATGCATCAAGGAATGCAACTTAGTATCAGTAGGCTCATTGGGGTTTGGTTCGGCAAATGCCATAATAGTTGTTTTTTTTTGAAATCGCTAATTATTCTATTTTATGGTATACAAATTGTCTACAATTTGTTGTAGACGACAACGTAGACAATTTATAAATAAGACTTTACCATGTATACAACTACGTATACATCAGTCTACAGAATGCCTAGTAAAGTCATCTCGTTTCGGTTAAGTGAAGTCGAAATTAAAGCACTGTCGGCACTACAAACTTCTGAAGATGAGTCACTAAACCAAACTGCGGCTAGATTGCTCAGGGATATTCTTGGTACATCTACAGTTTCATCTCAAATGTCTACGATTGTAGATATCAGGGAGATGGTGAGACAGGAAGTAGAAGCGATCGCTTTGTCTACACCATCTATGGTCATGGATATGAAAGAAATGGTTAAACAGGAAGTGGAAGTTGCGATTTCCCAGTTAACTATCCATCATGAGGTGCGTACACCACGGTGAATTAAACCTCATCCAATCTTGAACACTAAAGCTTCAAACAATTTTGGATTTTAGATTACTCTCCCTTGAAGTCGCTACTCTGGGAGAAGCCAGTTCGTGTCACGCGTCTATGGAAAATGGAATTGACCCCTAGGATTTATCCTAGGGCTTGTTAGAGTCGTGATCCTCAGCCGAACAATAGACCTCTTGCAAAAGTCGAATGAACCCCCCTCAATCCCCCCGTGAACGGGGGGAAGATTTAGTTCCCTCCCCGTTTACGCTTAGGGTTAGGGTGGGGTAAAAATATTTTTGCAAGAGGTCTAATAGCGGATTGAGTCCCAGGATTTATCCGCTTTCTTATACCCTGCTCGGAATTATTGGTCAATAGAAAACAGATTCATAAGTTTGTTTATAAAATTACGAACTTCACTGGTTAAACATTTTTAACCCACATTCCGCACTTCAAAATGTAGCGCAAGAGATTACATGGTGAT
>NZ_JCACKS010000112.1:0-7459 GCF_059505505.1 Pelatocladus sp.
ACTTCTATTGACGTTCTTTTACCACAAAATATACTATTTTGGAGATGTTTATTGAGGGGGGTTCATTCGACTTTTGCAAGAGGTCTAATCTCTTACGTAACACACGCTACAAGAACTGCAAATTAAAAAGTAAAAAGTTAAAAGGCAAAAGTAAAAAGTATAGAAGTATCTGGAATCAGCAGATGAAAGAAATTCTAGAAAAAATAGATCAACTTAATCGAGAAGTAGTGCAACTTGCTGGACAAGGCAAATTTGAACAAGCGATAATTGTTGCACAAGAAGCTATAAAACTAGGACGCAAAAATCTATATAAACATCAAACTTTTGCAGATAGTTTAAATAATCTTGCAGAATTATATCGAATGTTAGGATATTTTTCGCAAGCGAAACCCTTATATATCGAAGCCTTAAATTTACGAAAAGAATTACTAGGAGATTCACACCCAGATATTGCCCAAGCTTTGAATAATCTTGCTGCATTTTATGTTGCTCAAGGACTATATTCTCAAGCAGAGCAGTTATTTTTAAAAGTATTGTTAATTGTCAAAAATCAGTTTGGCAATAAACATCCACAAGTAGCTAGTACAATGAATAATTTGGCTACAATTTATGGCAGTCTGGGGCGCTACAACCAAGCGGAACAAATGCATTTAGAAGTACTAGATATCAGAAAGTCTTTATTAGGTCAAGAACATCCAGATATTGCTAACACTTTAAATAACTTAGCAGAGATATACTTGTCTGGTGGACGCTACCTTGAAGCTGAACAATATTACACAGCAGCCTTATTGATGAGGAAGTCTCTGTTGGGAGAACATCATCCAGATGTGGCATTTAGTTTAAATAATTTAGCAACTTTATTAGCTGCTATTCAACGTTTTGATGATGCTTTGTCATGTCGCCTTCAAGCTAGCGAAATCAATGATAAACTAATTAGTAATGTATTTGCTTTTAGTTCTGAAAATGACCGAATAGCTTGGATTGAGAAAATCAGAGGTAATTTCGATTTATTTCTCTCTCTGATTTACAAACATCTTCCCAATTCAAAATATGCGTTGCAACAAGCGTTAGATTTTGTCCTCAAACGCAAAGCCTTAACATCTGCGTCATTAGCTGCTCAAAATGAAGCTTTAGCGAGCGATCGCTATCCCCATCTGCAAGAACAGTTTCGTCAACTGAGTGATTTGAATGCACAGTTAGTAAAGTTGACTTTTTCTACGCCTCAAATCAGTGATTTCACGAATTATCAGCAAGAGTTAGCACAACTGGAGGCTAGATATAACCACTTACAAAAACAACTAGCATCCCAAGTACCAGAAATTCAATTAACAGAGAAACTTGGTGATCGATTTGCGGTAGCTGAGGCATTACCAACTAATTCGATATTAGTAGAATTTGTCCGCTTCGATGTCTACGATTTTCATGCAGTTCCAGCTAGAGAACAAATACAATGGCATCCTGCTCGTTATTTGGCATTTATTTTACCAGCCCAGCAGCCAGATGCAGTGCAGATGATCGATTTAGGAGAAGCTGAAGCTATTGATGAGCTAATTCGGGAATTTCGTTTGCAAGCATCGGACTATACCAGAAAAACTCTAGCGTGGGGAAAAGCAGCCTCTATACCCAAGTTACAAATTAAACAATATAATCCAGCAGCAGCTATCCAACTGAGGAATGTGCTTTTTGGGCCTATTCATGAGGTGGTGAGAAACTGCAAACATCTAATACTTGCACCAGATGGTAACTTGAACTTGCTGCCGTTTCAGATATTACCCATTGATGAGACGGGTACACATCTACTGATGGATGAATATACCATTTCGTATTTAGGTGTGGGACGAGATATTCTCCGCTCTCAAGTTCAGACAACCCGCGCTGCGGATGCACCTATAATTATGGCTGATCCAGATTTTGATTTGGTTAGTGAGCAGAGGAGTAGGGAAGCCAAGGGACAAGGGGGACAAGGGGGACAAGGGAGACAAGGAGAAGAATTTATCAATACTCTTGATGGTGAGGTTTTATCTCGCGCTGCTGGTACAAGGTTTCTCGGTGAAAGTGTCGCCCAAAAACTCCAAGAAGCACGGTTATATATGGGAGCAGAAGCATTGGAAAGCCATTTAGTCAGCAGTGGATGTCCTAATATTATGCTGATCGCCACTCATGGTTTGTTCTTACCAGATTTGCCACAAGTATCTCTTAACGTGGAGCGCAAAGAATTAGGGATGGAGCGTTTTGAGATATCAAAGGTAAAAAACCCGATGATGCGCTCTGGACTTGCTTTGGCGGGTGCAAATACTTGGTTATCTGGTGGTAATCTACCACCATCAGCAGGTAAAGGCTTTGTTTTTGCTCAGGAGATCGCCAGTTTAGATTTATGGGCGAACGAACTGACTGTTCTGTCTGCCTGCGATACTGCCAGAGGAGATATTAAAATTGGCGAAGGTGTATTTGGGTTGCGTCGCGCTTTTGCTGTAGCGGGTTCAAAAACACTCGTGATGAGCTTGTGGAAAGTACCTGACAAAGCAACTGCTCTGCTGATGGAGCGTTTTTTTGACAACTTGCTCTTGGGAATGGGGCGTGCAGAAGCGTTACAGGATACCCAGAATTATATACGTAAAATTACAGTAAAACAATTGCGGCAGTCTGCTTTGGGTATGGAAGTTTTGAAGGAACTATTGAGGGTGAACGAGTTGTCACCACAAAGTAAAATTGATTGTCATGAAGAAGATACGCCACTGGAGCATCCTTTTTATTGGGGAGCATGGATTTGTCAGGGAGAGACTGACACCTAAAACCCACATTCCGCACTTCAAGTTGAAGTATAAAGAGATTAGTTCCTATCACAGCAGAAGCGATCGCACCTTCAAACCAAACACCACAAATCAAATGCGATCGCTCGATGAAATCAAAGTACTCCCACCTTTTGTGTCTACGGTGTACACAGAAGTCTTATAAAGTTGCCTAGTAGCGTTTTGATCCCCCCTAACCCCCCTTAAAAAAGGGGGAACTAGAATCAAAGTCCCCCTTTTTTCTAGCGTAGCGGCGCGTCAGCGCGGGGATTTAGGGGGATCAGAGGATTTATGTGTACACCGTAGCCTTTTGTGTAGGAGAACAGCTACAGTAAAAGAAAGAACTTGCCATCTTCCCAGGAGGAGGTGCAATATGAGTCAAGCTTTGGAAGCAAGGAAAAATACTGAGCATTATGTATGCGTTGCTCAGGTTGCTGATGTCAAAGCCGCCGCTTATGCAATTGTTTATGTTGAAGGACAGGCGATCGCACTGTTTGATCACAATGACAAAATTTACGCTATAGATAATCGTTGCCCACACATGGGTTTTCCTTTACACCGAGGCACTGTTAAAGATTGTATTTTAACTTGTCACTGGCATCATGCTCGTTTTGACTTGGCTAGTGGTGGCACATTTGACGCTTGGGCTGATGATGTACGTGCTTTTCCTGTAGAGATTCGTGGTGATCAGGTATGGATAGATTTAGCACCCCATGCAGACCCCCAAGCTCACCAGCGTCAGCGCCTCCAAGATGGTTTAGAACAGGGGATCTCGTTGGTAATTGCTAAATCGGTGATTGCTTTGCTAGATGCAGGTATCGAACCAGCAGCACCATTCCGCATTGGACTTGATTTTGGGGTGCGCTACCGTAATGCAGGTTGGGGAGCAGGTTTGACGATGCACACTTGTATGATCAACCTTCTACCATACCTCGACCCAGAAGACCGACCCCGCGCCCTTTATCACGGATTGGCTGCTGTGGCGCGTGACTGTGCAGGTCAACCACCCCACTTTGGAGTTCACCCTTTACCCGCATCTGCACCCGATATAAATACATTAAAAAGATGGTTTCGCCAGTTTATTGAAGTACGTGATGCAGAAGGTGCAGAACGGTGTTTAGTATCGGCGGTGCGTTCTGGTGCTGACCAACAGCAAATCGCTGAGATGTTGTTTACTGCTGCCACTGATCACCGCTATATTGATGTTGGTCATGTTCTCGATTTTACCAACAAAGCTCTAGAAGCTTTGGATGCTACAAATTGGCAGAATGCAGAATCAGTTTTAACTAGCTTAGTTGCTGGATATGCTAGCGCCGAACGGATGGAGGAGTCAAATTCCTGGCGTTACCCGGTGGATTTAGTCGCAATTTTAGATCGTGCTTTTGCAGAAATCCCAGCAGCTTTAGAATCAGGACGGGATCAGCAAGGAACATGGTCAAACCGTGAAGCATTAGTCACAATAGTTCTAAGTGAAGATGCTCAAGCGATCGCAGACTCACTTTTAGCAGCACTACGAACTGGTTGCACCGAGACAGAATTAGCAGGTGCTGTCACCTATGCAGCAGCATTGCGAATTGCTCGTTTTCACACCAATAATGATTTTGGGGATTGGGATACAGCCCATCATACTTTTACTTTTGCTAATGCAGTGCATCAAGGGTTACGGCGCGTTGCTTCCCAATCATTGCTGCGAGGTGTCTTCGATGCAGCTATGAGTGTGTATCTCAACCGATTTTTAAATGTGCCACCAGCACGTTTACCAGAACCAAAGGAAACTGTAGACAACCCAGAAAAATTGCTGGATGAACTACCAAAATTACTTGATCAACAACAACAGGTAAACGAAGCAGGCGCTTTAGTCGCCCGTTATCTGTATGGTGGTGGTAATCCTGATCGACTTTTAGCCGTACTGGGTAAAATGCTATTGCGCGAAGACCGCAGCTTTCATGTGATTCAAGAAATAGAAGCAGCTTTTCGTCAGTATAGTTTGCTACGCGACACAAAGGCAGGAAATCATGTCTTAATTGCCGCAACCCGGTATTTAGCAGCCCATGCACCAACCATGCGATCGCAAGGACAAACTTATCAAATGGCAGATCGGTTACATCGAGGCGATCGGTTATTTGAAGAGTCGTAAGTTTGGGGGATGAATCAGTTAACAGTTAACAGTTAACTGATAAGTCTTCAACATTCAAAGAGGTTAGCAATGGTACAGGAAATTAGATCCAATGAACCGCAATATGTTTGTGTTGTTGCAATTGAGAAAATGACAGGTAATCAAGATGAAGAAATTATGACACTTGGTGTGTCTGCTGATGATGCTAAGGCGCAAGCAATGCAGTTATTAGCGGATAATTATCAATTTCAAGAAGCACAAATTGCAGAGTTAATGCAACAGGCAAAAATTGAACCTATAGGTCAATGGTGTGCGCCAAAATTGGCGGGTGAAGATTGAGGTGGGGATGTGGAGACGGTGTAGAGACGCGAAATTTCGCGTCTCTACTATTTTTCAAAATTAAAATGGGGTTTTTGTCTGTAAATACAGTTTTTCTCCCAACTGGGGATGCTCAAAACTTAGTTCTCTGGCGTGTAGATGTAACCGACTCGCCTCTGCACTACATCCATAAAGGCGATCGCCTAAAATTGGAATCCCCAGTCCTGTTGGATCAGCAGCATGAACTCGCAACTGATGGGTGCGTCCTGTTAGCGGGATAAATTCTATGCGAGTGTAGTTTGCTTGTTTGCTAATTATCTGGTACTTAGTCAAACTAGGTTTTCCATACTGCCAATTTACTTGTTGATAAGGGCGATTATCAGGATTACCCCACAATGGTAGTTCGATAACACCTTGGTTAGTAGTTACAGTACCAGCAAGCACCGCTTCATAAATTTTGTGAACCTGGCGTTGCTGAAATTGCTGACTTAGTTGGCGATAGGTTTGGCGATCGCGTGCCAATAACAGAATACCAGAGGTTTGTTGATCTAAGCGATGTACGGTAGTCAGTGCGATTCCATCTGGTAACATATGGCGTAAACGACTGAGAACACTGTTTTGAGTGTCGCGATAACGACCAGGTACTGATAATAATCCTGGAGGTTTGTTCACAACAATCAGCCATTCGTCTGCGTAGAGAATCGGAATTTCTTCGGGAGGATGAGGTTGCAATCCTGACAGCAAAAACCCCATTAAAGCCTGACAGCGTTCGACACAAGCTCCATAAAATTCTCCTTGAATTTTATCTTGATTAACAGAGGATGGCCCCCACCAAAATTCTGCCATTGCCAATGGTTTTAAATTATGCGTTGCGGCGTAGTGGAGTAACTTAGGAGCGCAACAGTCGCCAGTACCAGTGGGTAAACCTTCTGGGATTAATTGTTGTAGCGATCGCGACTGTCCCCAGAAATTCATGACAGAATAAGCGGCGTGCATTTGTGCTTGTAGTTGGCGGGATAGTTGTTTACGTTGCTGTTTCAATTCCCGGATGCGTATATCTGCGGTATCAATTATTTGCTTGAGTGGTTGCAATTGTTCATCACGTTGGCGCTTGAGTTGGCGTCGTTCAATTCCATCTCGACGACTTTCTGCTTCCAGTTGTTCTAAAGCCGTTGTCAGTGCTTCTCCGGTGAGGGTTGTGCTAAATAGTTGACGTTGGGCGTGGCGTTGCTGTTTGCTTTCTTTGTGGCGATCGCTCATTTGTTGTAGGCGCTGTTCAAACTCATGAGATAATTTTTCGTATTGCTGTCGTGCGGGAAGTTGCTTGAGGGTAATCAATTCTTGTTTAATAGTATCCAAATCAGCCAAAGTCCGGGCTTCATCAACAGCAACTTCATCTCGTCCGGGAATCGGTGGAACCCAGCCCGCAACTACACTACAACCATTTAGTAATCCAGAGAAAGCTTTGAGTATCCGTTGTTCGCCATCAGCCATTTCTACCAGTAATATCCCGTACATCTTACCTTCACGGCAATAAACCTCATCGCTAGCAAGGTGTTGCATGAAATTATGTGCGATCGCTTCTACTAAAGAAGTGCGGGGAAGTTTTAGTAGTTCGCCAGTTGTAGGACAAATACCTTCATAGTAATAGCTGGGGGATGAGTTGCTGAGTGTAAAGTTATGGGGGAGATTGAACACTAATGCTGATAACATATCGTAGTAGACAGGCACGGTATCCTCTACTTTTTTGGAGACGCTATTTCCAAATTCTCGGAGCAACAGCAGCCATAAACACGAGAAAAATAATTTCTAATATAGAGACTAATATATAAAGGTAGGATATTGTTTGGTAAAATTTTGTACTTTACCTCATAATATGCGACTTGCGAGACAAAGACTAGACACAAATCTAGGTTGAGCGCATCTGTACCGCCTCGGAATAAATTCCGAGTCTCATAGCGCAAGTCCTCTGAAGAGGACTCAAAAAAAGTTTGTTCCAGTCCACTTGAGTGGACTTTTGCTATTAGCCTGGAACTTTAGTTCTAGGCGGGATACGGTTTCAACATGAAAAATTTTTGACTTGTGTGTACAGCGTAGCCTTACAAAGGGTAGGGATTTTGTATTTGGTAATTTTTTGACCATTTCAGCCGATCATAGTTTACATGCCCTGTAGCAGCTTCCGGGTTCCTTGCAGCAGCTTCAGGGTTGACGTTTCCGTGTTCCGCGCAGCCTGTAG
>NZ_JCACKS010000113.1:0-7364 GCF_059505505.1 Pelatocladus sp.
CAGCAAAGCCGGGGTGGGGTTCCGACTGTATTGCAATCGAGTGAGAAGTGCTATATGAAGAACCCCACCGCCTGCGGTAAAACCCCCCTCTGAGGGGGGTCGGAGGTTGGGAGGGGTCAAAATAATGTGCAGCTTCACAGAAAATTGGTATTACACAAAATTAAATTCATTCGTGAAGGTCAAAACAAGTAAAAAGTAAAAAGTAAAAAGAAAGATTCCCACTGATAAATCTGTGGGCTTGAAAAAAGGACACCTTTTACCTTGCACTACGTGTCTCGGTAAAATTATGAGTGTTTAAGTGGGCTTGATACCCACAACTGAAGTTTTTTATGAGTGCCTTTTAACTTTTAACTTTTTACTTTTAACTTGGAGCGAAGCGACTGTCAGGGAACGGGGAACGGGGAACAGAAAAAAATCTGTGTAATTATATTGTGTAGTTCCCGATACCTGATCCTCAACCCCCTCTCCCCGATCCCCAATCCCCAAATTTGTTGCAACTCTTAATGTTTTATCCTTATACTGTTACGCCATGCCTTGTTAGACTGATTTTTAATACACAAAATGCATTATTCTGTCTGTTGCAAGGCCTGAAAGCAAAAACCTTGGCTTTCTAGGGCATTGAACAATAAAAAAAACACAAGAGCAATCACAACATGGTAGATTCCCTAAAAAAACCAGGTTTTGAAGAATTGCGTCCGGGAATTAAAGTACCGGCAAAAGAAACCCTGTTAACACCCCGTTTTTACACCACAGACTTTGATGCGATGGCGCGGATGGATATCTCCGTCAATGAAGACGAGTTGAGAGCCATCCTAGAAGAGTTCCGCGCTGACTACAACCGTCATCACTTTGTTCGGGATACGGACTTTGAACAATCCTGGGATCATATTGACGGGGATACTCGCCGCTTATTTGTTGAATTTTTAGAGCGTTCTTGTACGGCAGAATTTTCTGGCTTTTTGCTATACAAAGAACTCAGCCGCCGCCTCAAAGACAAAAGCCCTGTGTTGGCAGAGTGCTTTAACCTAATGTCGCGGGATGAAGCGCGTCATGCTGGTTTTTTGAATAAAGCATTGGCAGATTTTAACATGTCCCTGGATTTAGGATTTTTGACTAAGAGCAAAAATTACACCTACTTCCAGCCGAAATTTATTTTCTACGCTACTTATCTTTCTGAAAAGATTGGTTACTGGCGCTATATCACAATTTATCGCCACTTGGAAGCACATCCAGAAGACAGAGTTTATCCAATTTTCCGGTGGTTTGAAAACTGGTGTCAAGATGAAAACCGCCACGGTGATTTCTTTGATGCTGTGATGAAAGCACAGCCGCAAATCTTAAATGATTGGAAGGCGCGGTTGTGGTGTCGGTTCTTCTTGCTGTCAGTATTTGCCACAATGTATCTCAACGATATTCAGCGCAAAGATTTCTACGCTTCTATTGGGTTGGATGCGCGAGAATACGACAAATATGTGATTGAGAAGACAAATGAAACTGCTGGGCGGGTGTTCCCCGTGATGCTGGATGTGGAGAAGCCGGAGTTTTACGATCGCTTGGAAATTTGTGTAAAGAATAACGAGAAATTGACGGCGATCGCTAGTTCTAATACTCCTAAATTCTTACAATTCTTCCAAAAGCTGCCTTATTACATCTCCAACGGTTGGCAAACTCTGCGCTTGTATTTCATCAAGCCTATTGATACTGCTGCTGCTGAAGGTAGTGTGCGCTAAGTTCTCTAGGTTTTGCTAAAAATTAAGTGGTTCTGCTGAAAGCAGAGCCACTTTTTTATATGAACCACAAAAGAGGATAAGGACGCCAAGGAATGAGACAAAATCTGGCGAATATAATTTGCGGTTACAAAAACAAATTCTGCACAAGGGTATTAGTAAACTTAAAACCTAAAAAGGCAGGTTTTGTTTGTTTAGCCTCAGACTGGAAATCTAAAGGGGCAAAAAACTTGATTTTCTATTTTGGTTTGGGTACGAGTTGGCTTGTGTTAGCTAGCCCCGCTTGGTGTGAAACTCCTAGTAAGTCTGCCCAGGATTTGGATATCAGTCCAGAAATTCTTAAAAAAAGTCCAGTTTTGCAGCGCTGGCGGCGTCGAGTACCGAATGTATTGTCAGAAATTCAGAATGATCCAAGTTTTCGCACTAAGATACGACTGGGCTATTCTCGATTCACTTCTGAGAAAGAGGGAGGGGGAATAAATTTTGGTGTCGAAGATGTATTTATCGGTCGAAGTGGTTTGACGGTGAGTGCTGGATATGAGTCAGCATTCAACGGTAAGCATGAATCTTATGGTACTGATTTATATTATTATTTACGTCCTTTAGGTAGCTATGTTAACTTTGCGCCGTTGGTAGGATATCAGTATTTACGAACTAATGATAATTCTACAGATGGGGTAAATATAGGTATCAAGTTGTTGTTGGTATTATCTCGTGGTGGTGCTGCCGATATTTCTGTAACTCAAAGCTGGATTTCTCCTGGTAGCGAAGAAGAGGTAGGTTTAACAACGGCTGCTATTGGTTATGCGATCGCTCGTAATCTACGTCTATCTACTGGTTTTAAGCAACGGACTTCACAACAAGAGCAAGATAGTAGTATAGGAGTGGGTTTGGAGTGGATACCTTGACAGTCGCTTCGCTCCAAGTTAAAAGTAAAAAGTTAAAAGTTAAAAGGCACTCATAAAAAACTTCAGTTGTGGGTATCAAGCCCACTTAAACACTCATAATTTTACCGAGACACGTAGTGCAAGGTAAAAGGTGTCCTTTTTTCAAGCCCACAGATTTATCAGTGGGAATCTTTCTTTTTACTTTTTACTTTTTACTTGTTTTGACAGTTATCAGTTATTAGCTGGTGTAAGTTTTTTAATAATTCTTTTGCTGTGTAGGGTTTTGATAAAAACGCCTTAGCACCAGCTGACAAAGCCTGCTGTTCCATAGTAGGCAATCCACTGGTGGCAATAATTTTTACTTGTGGATTCAATTTTTGTAAGGTACGGATAGCGATTAACCCATCCATTGTTGGCATCATCATATCAATGAAGACTACACTAATTTTTTGCTTATGCTGGGCATAGAGTGCGATCGCCTCAATACCATTGCTAGCTAATAAGGTTTTGTAATTAGCTTCTTGTAGTGATGCTTGAGTTACCTGTTGCAGCATTTGTTCGTCATCGACGATCAAAATCAATTCTCCGTTACCTGCTGGAGTATCCTCCTCTTGTGCTTGGTTAGTGGGGCTAATGTTTGCTGCTGGTAAGTAAACTTTAAATTGAGTACCTTTGTTCACCTCACTTAACACCTGCACAAAGCCACCGTGATTCTTAACGATACTGAGAACAGTTGAAAGACCTAATCCTGTACCTTGACCAGTTTCTTTTGTGGTGAAAAACGGATCAAAAATGTGTTCCATGAATTCTGGGGGAATTCCTATCCCTGTATCACAGATGGTGACAACAACATAGTTCCCTTCATGGGCATCAAGATACATTTGAGCATAGGTTTGATCAACAACTTGATTTTTGGCTGAGATTTTGATAATCCCGCCATTGGGCATAGCATCACGAGCATTTACACAAAGATTCATAAAGATTTGATGCAGTTGGGTTGCATTCGCATCAACCATCCATAGGTTTGTAGTGGGAATCTCAGTACAGATTTCAATAGATTTGGGAAATGTCTGTTTAGTAACTTTGGCTGCTTCTAAAAGCAAGTGTCCAAGTTGTAAATAATTGCATTTTTCCTCTGTCCCCCGTGCAAATGCCAGAATTTGTTTAACTAAATCAGATCCTCGCTTGGATGTATGTCTTAGTACCTCCAATAGTTCCTCAGCTTGTCCATCAGCAGCCTGCAATTTTATTGGTAGTAATTGCGAAATCATTAAAATGGGGGTAAAAACATTGTTGAGGTCGTGGGCAATACCACTAGCAAGAGTACCAAGGTTTTCCAGGCGTTGGGCGCGCAAAAATTGTTGTTCGAGATTTTTCTTCTCCTTAAACAAATCCTGGTAACGCTGGCGTTCCAACTTCAACATCTCACGAGTAGCAGTTAATTCTTTGTTTTGCTGGCGTAGTTCCTCTTCTGTAATGTGCAGTTTTCCGAGAATTTTCTGGAATTGCTGGTTGATGTTTAAAAGTTGCCTAGTTCTTTGTTGGACTCGGTTTTCTAAGTCATCACGCACTTGCCGTAGAGCTTCCTTCACTTTGCAATCTTCCTCTGTTTATTCAACAATTACGACACAGTTGAACAGTTGAATTGGTGTTTGCTCATGAGCTTGGTTATATTGGCAAGGGTTATTTAATTCTCGTCTAGTCCGCCAAGAATTCAAATTCTGGGCTGCATAGCTTAAGTCGTCTAAAAAAACGACTCCAAAATCTTTTAGTCCACTTTCAGTGGAGTTTTGCTCTTAGCTCGGAAATTTCTTTCTGGGCGGATTATGGTAAGAATGAAATAGCCCTAGTTATATGGGAATCCGGTTTTATTTGGTGAACTTACTTGTGAATACCGGGTTAACGAAGATCAGATAATGTCAACGACCCAGGTCTAAAGACACGCTTGTTTCTAGCCTAAGACTTAAGACAATAGTTGACCAGACTCAGTACCTTGTGTACTACGTTATTGGCAAGAGTTAAAGACCTACCAGGGAATGCGTAGCCAGTTTCCTGCTCTAGAACTGGAAGATTAAACAGATTTATTGGGTTAAGTCAGTGTCTTTCAGATAGTACCGACCAATAACATTGTCGAGGCTAACATTACTCCCGTAAGGGAAGGCTCCTTGGAGCAAAACCGTTATCGCATTTGGCGCGTGTGTAATAGAGCCGGGCTTGGTTCGGGATATCTCGAACCGCCCACTAATGGGTTCCCTCCAAATTCGGGGTTTTCAGACCCCGAATTTGAGAGGGCGCCCAAATCAGGGGGTTTTAAGCCCGGCTCTATTTCTTCGATTTGCTTCGTTATGCGTACGCTCTTTGTGAGATTTGAAGTAGTAATTGTAAGGCACGAAAGTGCAATTGCATTAGCACACCGAATTAAGCAACTCCCGTGTAATGGATTAAAGATTTAAGGCAATTAAAATTGCCCGTGTCGTTTCCCTCTCAGGTCGCGCATACTCTGAGTTTCCCACATACCGGAAAATTTTATGATTATTTCAGTGTTGATAGAGTCGAAGGAAGTTTTTAAGTTCCGTCTCAGCTCTCTGATAGAGTAAAATTTTAAATTAAATTTTTCTATCTATCATTTGACAGATCATATTTATTTGTATTAAGCAAACTTCTATCTAAATCATAGATTATTTTTATAGAAACCTGAGATTTTTTCCTGCAATTTATTTAACATTCACTTAAGTAAAAAAGTTTGAAAATAGTATCTTTATAGAGAATTAGCAAATATTTTAGGCGTACGTAAAAACGGGATTATATTAATAAGTCTCAGTGTCACAAGTAAATCACACACTTACTCCCGATAATTTATGGTTAATAAAATCAATGGAAAGTCAGTACAAAAGCTGATTTAGTGCCAGCTACACTTTTGCTATGCGATCGCCACTCCAAATATAAGATTTTAGCTTGAAGTTAAGTTTCGATCGCATAGCAATTAATTTAGATATTCAAGCAGTCCCAACAACAGTCTTTTTCAGTAAGCTCTAATTAGGGCTTGCTGAAAAAGAAACAAAAGGTGACAGTTTGTAGAAGAAAAGACTCTAGAAGTAGATTCAGGTGCAAGGAAAGAAGGTAAAATAGCCGAAAATCCTTGCATCACAGTGGTCAGTCTGAGAACGCGGTATCCGAAGTTACCATGTACAGAAAAGAAGAATCAACACCAATTCAACCAGAAAGTTTTGAACTTCCATTTGAAGGAAAGTTATCATTAGATAACCGTTGGGTAATTATGGCTGATTTAATACCCTGGCAAGAATTTGAGTCGGAATATTCTTCAAGATTCTCCACAGAAATGGGAGCGCCAGCAAAATCATTTCGGATGGCATTAGGAGCATTAATAATCAAAGAAAAACTAGGGATAAGTGACAGAGAGACAGTAGAACAAATTAAAGAGAATCCTTATCTACAGTACTTTATAGGGATGTCGTCTTATAGTAATGAAACTCCATTCGATGCCTCAATGTTAGTACATTTTAGAGAAAGAATTAATGCAGAGTTAGTCAATAAAGTGAATCAAGAGATGGTGAAGAAGATGTGCAAAGAAACATCATCTCAATCAAATCAAAAAAAAACAGCAGAAGCCGAATCAGAAAAAAGTGAGCAAAAAAATCGAGGAAAATTAATATTAGATGCGACTTGTGCGCCTGGAGATATTAGTTATCCGACAGATTTAGAGCTATTAAATCAAGCAATAAAGCAGACAGAAAAAATTATAGACTTGCTTTATGAACAAGTGAGAGGAGAATTAAGCAAAAAACCAAGAACGTATCGGGAAGTCGCCAGAAAAGATTATTTAGCAGTAGCAAAAAAACGTCGTGTATTTCAAAAAGACAGAAGAATAGCGATCAAAAAACAACTGCAATATATCAAAAGAAATTTAGCTCATATTGAGCAATTACTGCTATCAAGAGCCAGTCTTGTCAATTTAAGTAAGAGACAATATAAGATGTTGCTCGTGGTCACAGAAGTTTACCGTCAACAACTGTGGATGTATGAAAATAAAAAGCAGAGCATTGATGACCGAATTGTGAGTTTAAGCCAACCACATATCCGTCCAATTGTCCGAGGCAAAGCCGGGAAGTCCGTGGAGTTTGGAGCCAAACTGTCTGCTAGTTATTTTAATGGATATGTATTTTTAGACCATATTAGTTGGGATAACTTTAATGAATCAGGCGATTTAAAAACGCAAGTTGAGGCATTTAAAAACCACACTGGTTATTACCCAGAATCAGTTCATGTTGACAAAATTTATCGCACTAGAGAAAACCGAGCTTGGTGTAAAGAACGAGGTATTAGAATCAGTGGAGTTCCTTTAGGAAGACCGCCAAAAACTGTGAGTAAAGAACAAAAAAAGCAAGCTCAAGAGGACGAAAGGATTCGTAATTCTATTGAAGGAAAGTTTGGACAAGCTAAAAGGAGATTTAGCTTGAGTAGAGTGATGGCTAAACTTTCTCATACTTCTCTTACTACGATTGCTATCACTTTTTTAGTGATGAATCTGTCTACTCATCTGTTGCGGTTGTTTAATGCTTTTTTGTGTCTATTTTTCACAAATACATTTTTTTTACAGCCTAAGATTATCTATGGTTATACTTATCTCACTTTTAATCAACAAAAACTTATGTTTTCACCTTCCTTGAATAACTAATCAATAAACATCTCCAAAATAGTATATTTTGTGGTAAAAGAACGTCAATAGAAG
>NZ_JCACKS010000114.1:0-7362 GCF_059505505.1 Pelatocladus sp.
TGCACCCTAAGAGCTAGTCACATAAAGGCTTTGATAGTTGTCGGAGATGTCTATTAGGCGGAATCGGATGTTTGGCAATATGACAATGGACTAGCTCAAGTATGTCTGTGGTAGAAAACGGTAGTTGTCCGGTGAGCAGTTCGTAGAACGTCACGCCCAGCGAGTAGAAATCAGTCCGGTAATCGAGCAAACGGTTCATCCGCCCTGTTTGCTCTGGAGATAAGTATGCAAGTGTCCCTTCTAATACATAAGGGTTTTTGAAAGTCGGATTTGTGCGGTTAAATTGGGTGGCAATTCCAAAGTCAATAATTTTGACAACGCCAGTATCCAGATTGAGGACTATGTTTCCAGGGTTGATATCTTTATGAATGATATTAGCTGCATGGATTTTGCCTAGAATGTCTGTGAGGGCGATCGCTAGACTTAGAAAACTGGATAAAGGCATGGGGCAAAAAATATCTGGGCGCTTATGCATCCATTGCTCTAAGGACTCTCCCCCAAAATCTTCTAAGATAATTACTAAAGTGCGTTGATAGTCCTGCTGGCTATATGCTTTGATAACTCCTTCTACATTTAGGGAGCTGGTAATTTTATATTCCTGTCTGTAGCGAGTCAATTCTTGAGGTGAGGGATAATCAAGCTTTAGCATTTTGATGGCGATCGCCACTCCATCGTCTCTAATACCTCGATAAACTAGAGAATTAGAACTTTCATATATCTTGTTTTGAATGGCAATACCAGGTAGAGCAATCATAGAGCAACTCTTAAGACTATAATCTGGCATACCTCAAACTATACAGCAATTCTCATTTCGAGAATAATTACTTGCTGTTTGGTAATCGATAATAAATTTGATGAAATAAGGTACTGATAACTAAACTCTAATTTCAGCCTCCAAAACACTCAATAATTTCTCTTCCACAGCCGTTAAATAAGGCCGATTCACCTTCCCCAATGACTGCAACAGATTTTTAACTGTCTCCTCCAGCCCACTCGAATACACCCGACTGATGCGATCGCTGATTTCTTTGATCTGCTCACATTCAGCAGGCAAGTAATCGTAAGACTTCATGTGCTGCAACCCAACGGCATACTCGCCATCCCACATCCTCACAGTACAGCTAAACTCATTCACTGCGCTGACAATTGCCCAACACCCACCTTTGCTCCTCAATCCTAGATTGTCCAAGGTTGTGGACAGACACAAGATATCATTGCTCAAGCTCCCAATCCTCAATCACCAGTCCATTGACGCGACTAAATTCTCTCGTGTTGTGCGTGACTAATATTAAGTTATGTGTCAAAGCAATTGCAGCTATTTGGAAATCATTAGGGCTTATTGGAGTACCTTTTGCGAATAATTCTGCACGAATTCTACCGTAACTCAGGGCAGTAATATCATCAAAAGGTAGCGAAACAAATTGAGAAACTGCTGTTGTCGAGCTAAAGTAATTTGGGGATTATTACTTTTCATCGCACCATAAAACAACTCTGCCTTTACAAGTGAACAGACAGCAATCTCTTCTACATTTGTTGACTGTAAGCGTTCTCTAATTGCCAGTGACCTACCATTGAGATAACGAGCGCAAACATTGGTATCTAATAAATACCTCACACAATTTCTTCCCTTGTCTCAAAATTACCTTCAAAATCAATCACAACGTCAAATAAGCCCGCTTCAGCTTCCCCAACGACTCCAAAAACCTCTGCACCCACTCTTCCAGCCCACTCGAATAAACTTTAAAGGGTGACAAGAAGCTACAGAGATTGTTGAATAAGGGATAGAGTGTGCAAGCCGCGCTGAAAAAAGAGATGTTTATGAGACTTGAGGTCATTCAGCTAAATCAGTCCATAATTCCATTAATTACTTTTAAGTTCAACAAAAGTGTAAAGTCTTATCGTTTGCTATTTTGTCGCACTCGGATCATAGTAAAGGTGTTGATTAAGTTCAATTAACATTCAAAGTCAGGAGCGCTATGTCACAAGAAAAGTTTTTTGATGAAGCTCTAGAAGCACTATATAAAGCCGCGAAGGCATCTGCCAATTTTGTCGAAGCGGCATTAACCTCAAAAGATAGTAATTTTGACTCAGCTTATAAAGAGCGTTTAAAAGTAGCGCTTTCGGTATTGAAAATTACATGGTCTAATGAAGACGAAGATGAAGAATACGAAGAGGACGAAGAAGACGAATTACCCCACACACTAAGTAACAATTAGAGGACTTATACCAATTTTGAAGATGTATATAGTATCCCCTTGCAGCCCTTCTCATTCTAGTTACCGTTCGCAACCTATCCCATCCCTATCTCTATCAAACCCATGCGGATCTGGTGGCAATACCCTAAACCTTCTTTGGGTGATGTCTCGGCAATTCAAATCAGGGGAATTTGGAGGAATACAAAAATCCGGGTAAGAAGGGTCACAGTTATTCTGCTGCTGCGGTGAAGTCGGTTGTGTAGTTGTCTTTTTACGGCCTTTGCGGAAATCCCAAGGCATCACAGGATTCGACTGATTCCAGAAAGCTAAACGTTTTTGTTTAGCGTAATTTTCAGCTTGCAACAAGCTATTTTGAGACTCTGGACAGCTTTTTAGGTACTGGCGATAGACTACAGCCTGTCCCTCTTGCACCATGTTGACATTGATACTGCGATTGCCAACAAACACCTCTGCTACCAAACGTTTATACTTGTCGGTTTCAGAAGGGCGCAGAGTTACGGCTTGTCCTACTGGTAGCAACTGTTTGAGTCTTGCTGATGATTGCACTCCCCAAGGATTTTGTTTCATCTCTGGTGCATCGATGCAAGCTAACCGCACTGTTATAGTTTTGTTACTACTTCTGACACGTATTGTATCGCCATCGCCTACACTTACGACAGTAGCAGTAAGGTTGTTGGCAAATACAGGTAATGTTGTTTGAGCTAACAGCAGAGCGCCAACAGCAATCAAGCGAAAGTTAGATAACATCAGTATTAAAAGTTACTCTAAACTTTAGGGTTCCCAATTATGAGGCAATAATTAGCATTTATTAGAGTTCTGATAATCGAATCCTAAAAATAAACATTTAAGTTTTTTATCGTCCCACCTCATCAATATCCACGCTATGAAAATCGAACGATTGCTGGAACTCAAGCAAAAACTGACGAGTGTTGCAGACTTATCCAATATCTGGTTATTTTATATGGATAATTTTGCGGATCATCCTGAATTTACTGATCTGGGAGAGCCTACTTATAATGAATACCTAGATGGTGTCATCCAAAAAACTTGTGAGCAAATGTTTGGCAGAGCAGTAAAGATTACTGACTTTTTACCCATCTACATTGCAGAGTATGGTTTTTTTCACGCCCCTTTCCAAATTGAACGGCGTATTGGGGGTGTGATTTATTTCGATGATCTTAAAATTGGGTTGATTGCAGTGTCGCAAGATTATCCTCCTACTAATGTGGTTAAATATTCACGTTTTTCTGAGGTACTTCAATTATCAACACCTAATCATAACGATCTCAATTGAAACATGGGCAATGTATAGGAGGCTTCCAAGAAATGTTATTGCCAGAATTAATTATTTCTCCAGAAACGATAAGGGATTGCTCGTTTTTTTACAAAACCTAAAATACCGCGATCATAGTTAAAATGTTAGATAGATTCAGACAGCAACCCTGACATATCTAATACTTGCTCTGACCAAATACTAGCTTGCTCGGACAAACTTTTACGTTCGCTATCATTAGACCAAAGATTATCGAACTTTAATTTCCATTGTGCTATTTGAACTTGAATGTTCACCAATTCTTCGGCATACTCAGGTTCAATTTCTGCTGCTGTCCATTCGATAAAATACATAGTTTCATCTGCAACACTCTCAACAGCTTCTTTATAAGCGCTGTTACAAAATGTTCTAATCCTCGCTAAATTAGAAGCTATGTGTCCTAAGCGAGTTGATGTATTGTCACTTTGAAAACGTGCTTGTTTTTTATCTAATTTCTGGTTCATATCCACCTATCAACTTCTGAGCGATTTGTTTAACACGTTCTTTGATTTCTGGATCTTGAATAAGCATCGAGCGATTATTTTGACTGGGGCGAATGTTAATAATCGATTCATAAGCTATTGATTGGTCAAAGTGTGTCCAGTCAGCACCCCAAATATCTCGCTGTCTACTACAGTCTTCGAGCAATGCTGCTTCACAAAAAGCGTGTTTCTCTCCTCCCCCTGCTAATATCCCTCTTTCTATATCTACTGCTATTTTGATATATAGTTCCAAAGTTTGCAGCATTTGGTGAAATTCTTCCAATGTTGCTCTTTGCTTGATAATCAGTACTAAATTTCTACCCCTACCATGCATGATGAATTATCTAAAGCATTGTTGCATTAGTCTTTAATTTCAGTCTCCAGAATCCTTACGCAACTTCTCCTCCACAGCCGTCAAAAAAGCGCGGTTCAGCTTACTCAATGACTGCAACAGATTTTTGACCGTCTCCTCCAGCAAGTCGGAATATATTCTACTGATGCGTAGACGCTTTGCGGTGAAGCAGTTCAAGTCTTGGCGGTTCCCGTCGAGTTGAAACTGCTGAACCCGGAGGGCTTGCCGTCAGGCATCGCAAAGGAGCTCTGCATCTGCTCACAGTCGTTCGGTAGGTAATTGTATGATTTTAGGTACTGCAAACCAAGCGTGTATTAGCCATCTCAGGTTCTGACGGTGCAACTCATCATCCGTGACCGAACAATTCGCAATTCGCAATTCGCAATTGCGGACTCATTTAGGGTACAAGCCCCTGATTTTAATTATGAAATAAAACCAAACACGTAGTATCAATATTCAAGCCCCCAACTTCAGTTGTGGGGTGTTAATTGCGAATTGCGAATTGGTAATTGCGAATTGGAAATGACATTCGTGCTTATTCTCAGTTTTTGTGAACCGTTAGTTAACAAACAGCACACTAAACCAACCCACCCAAGCTTCAAACAAAACACCCTGCACCACCTCAAACTCAGCAATGAGTGCTGCAATTGAGCGCATTCGCAAGGGTAATGCTTGATTCTAATTGATCGCCTTTCAATACTGTCCTAACCAATAACTCAATGCAGACCAACGTTCCTAATCACCCGCCGCAGATAACCTCGAACTCCAACCGATCGCCTCTCAACAGTCGGTGTGCATTGGGATTGTTAGACTGCCAGTATCTCAGCCACGGCGCGCCGCCTCGATCATGGCGATGTCAATCTTTCGCATCGTCATCATTGCATTGAATGCGCGCTTGGCGGCAGCAGGGTCGGGATCGGTGATTGCTTCTGTCAGCGCCAGTGGCGTGATCTGCCACGACAATCCCCACTTGTCCTTGCACCAGCCGCAGTCACTCTCTTGTCCGCCATTGCCGACGATTGCGTTCCAGTAGCAATCCGTTTCAGTCTGGTCAGCGGTTGCGACCTGAAATGAGAACGCCTCGTTATGCTTGAACGCAGATCCTCCGTTGAGACCAAGGCACGGAATGCCCATTACAGTGAACAAAACGGTCAACACATCCCCTTCCTTCCCGGACGGAAAGTCACCCGGCGCGCGTTGCACAGCATCAACGGAAGAGTCTGGAAAGGTAGCGGCGTAAAACCGTGCCGCGTCCTCGGCGCTCCCGTCATACCAAAGGCAAACCGTGTTCTTTGCTATTTTTGTCATGTCGCTTCTCCATTGAGATTAGAATTTACCAGTACCGAGAGACTGCCTACGCAAAAAACAGAGCGTCCAAGCAGCTATAACATGGCGATCTCCAATATAGAACAAGAGTACTATGAGACTAAGAATCTTTCCACCCAACCATCTGTAAAGATTTTCAACTGTGTACTCTCCATCCCAGGTTCTGATATTGCAACTGAATTCGCCCACATAATTTACTATGCCCCAGCACACAGAATCTGACCGAATTTACTAACCCTTCTTCATTGCGATCGCTAAAAGCAACGGCTCGAATTGTAACTGCCTTCCCAATTACTCATTGGGAGTTCTCGTCTTTTGAATCATCTGTTGGATTGTTTCGGTTTCGCCAATTTCATAAACACTAATCAAACTATTCTCAATAGTAAAGATTTGCTGAATTGTTGCATCTGCAAGCAAATTGCCTTGCAAATCTCTGACGATTTGATGAACGGTAACGACATTTCGATTGTTTTCATCCGTCTCGAATTTTAAGGTTTCAAGCTGCACTTGAATAACCTTATATTGATTAGTCCAGTATTCGCGCACCGCGTCGCGTCCATAAACGAAACCGCCTGACACCCCGTTCGCCCATTTCACGTCCGGGTGCATCACCGAGATGATTGTTTCAATCTCGCCTTTGTTGAAGGCTTCGTATAAATTTTGCAGAAACTGTTGATTTGAACTCATAATTGTTCACCATCCAATACGAATGTCATTAAAACAACAAAGCAGCCCAGTGTGGGCATTCGTCGCGCCGTTGATGGCTGGAGAGTAGAACTTGTGGGTCTGTCATCCTGCAACCCCTTTCTATGTAATTATTTTAAGTAGCAGTGTGGAGGAGCAGTCAGCTACAAGATACCGCAAATTCGTTTTCTTCTACATACTGTTAGGATAAACCTAAGATTTTACACGCCAAATCGTGAGTTATGGAGCGAGTAACACTACCAGACGTTCTAACCCTCGAAGAAGCCTCAGTTTATCTAAGACTGCCCACACAAACAGTTGTGCATCAAACAATGCTTGGAAATATCCCTGGTCGCAAAATTGAAAATGACTGGAGATTCTTAAAAGTGGCAATTGACGACTGGTTACGTTCAAAAAGCGGTCGAGCTATTCTGCTTCAACAGGCAGGCACTTTAGCAGATGATGAGACTCTGGCACAACTGAGAGAAACAATTTATCAAAACAGGGAACGCCCTGAAGTAGATACGGAGTCGGTCGATTAATGTACTTGCTTGATACCGACACCCTGACTCATTTTTATGCTGGACAGTCAAATGTAGTTGAGCGATTGAGGTCTGTGGACGATCCAGACGTTGGCGTTACCATCATTACCAAAGGTGAAGTTTTGCGTGGACGGATTGACTATCTCCTCAAAGCTCAAACAGGTGCAGATTTACTCAAAGCACAGTCGCTTTTATTTCGCACTGAAGAACTGCTCAATCAACTTTTAATTGTGCCAGTCACTCAAAGAGCGGCAGAACAGTTTGACCGATTGCGTACCATCTCCAAACTACAGAAAATTGGACGAGCCGATTTGTTGATTGCTAGTATTGCTCTCTCCAATCAAGCTGTGTTGGTTACGCGAAACCTTCGCCATTTTAGACAGATTCCTGGTATGGCGTAAATAGAAGGTTCGTGCAACCAGGGGCAACCAGTCATTGAAATCATTGA
>NZ_JCACKS010000115.1:0-7320 GCF_059505505.1 Pelatocladus sp.
TGAAGTAAAACCCAGATTCTTGAGTAACTTCAGACTTGTGTGTACACCGTAGCCCCGTAAACGCTTAGGGTTAGGGTGGGGTAAAAATATTTTTGCAAGAGGTCTATTGATTTGAGAAAATCAAAAACGCTGACCGATACCAAAGTGAAATTTGCTTTCACCTTGGTCATTGATACCGTAGTCAGCGCGAATTAAGCCCAAGGGTGAATTAAAGCGTATACCTGCACCGTAACCAAAACCAATTCCTGGTTTATCGCGTACTCCTGCTGGATTTCCTAATACAGTGTCACCAGAACCCAAATCAGAAGCGAAGTCACCAAACAAAACGCCACCGAAATTTTGCCACACTGGAAAGCGGTATTCTGCGGAAGCTAATACATAACTCCGACCATTACCAAGTTGACCAGAATCATAACCGCGCACAGAATTTGGTCCACCCAAGTTAAATGTTTGATAAGGCGCTAAATCACCAATCACAGTTCCAGCTTGCAGGTTCACAGCAAATACTTGTGGCTTTTGAGAATCAAATAATTTAATTGGCACAAATCGACTATAGTTCGCCTCTAGGCGATTCATCGAAATTTCACCCTTTCCGATGGGAATTGATTGTTCTGTTTTTAAACGTAAAACAGATCCTTGAGTTGGGTTAGCGGGATTATCTCGGTTGTCTTTGCCAGCAGTAAAAGATACAGTTGTCAAGTCGTCGATGCCTGTACCACTAAAAGATAAAGGATTACCTTGAGCATCGAAAGGGGTAATTTTGCCATCGCGATCGCGGATGCTAGTACGGCTGTAATTAAATCCTAAGCTGGTATCCCAACTTTCTATTGGTCGCTGGAATGTTAAACCACCACCAAATTGACCTTCCCGGACTTTATCACCATTGGCTAATTTAATTTCATCATCAAAGGTATTCGATTGTTCGCGATTACGAAAAGCACTGATAGTGTAACCAAGGGCGTCGGGATTATTAGCTCGATAGGGACTGGTAAACTTACTATCAAACTGGAGATCACGCGCACCGACTTGGAGATTGGTACCAAAAGAGTTGTTAACGCCACCAACATTTTGGTCTTGAAACGAAAGACTACCAACCAAACCTTCGTCAGCGTTGTAATTACCTCCCACATTCACAGCACGTGCGCCCCTTTCCTGAAGTTGGTAAATAACATCTAGCTTCGTTGCATCGCCTTCGAGGGCGACATTCACGCTGTCAAATAAACCTAATTTATATAACTGTTGTAAGTCTTGTTTAACTAAATTTTCTTGGAAAAGTTCACCTGGTTTGAGTTTGATTTGTTGGCGGAGAAAATCTGTTTTTGTTCGCCCTTCTATTGGTTTACCTTGTTCATCTACTGTTTGTCCTTGATCATTAACAAAGCGGAATTTAATATCGCCTACTAATCCTTCTGCGACATTGACACTCAAAATTCCTTCGCGATTGGGTGTAATTGATAACACCCGCGCTACTTTGTAACCGTTGTCAGCGTACCATTGATTGATTTGCTCGACTGCTTGCTGTAAGTTAGCAGGACTAATTGGTTTACCAACTTGAGATTGAAATGGTTTTAAAGCTTGTTGATAGTTAAGGACTTTTGCACCAGAAAATTGAAGCGATCGCACTATGACAGGTTGCACTTGATAAACTACATTTAAACCTGCTTTGGTACTTTGGCTATTGACGCTAACATTAGCAAATAAACCAGTATCTAAAATTGCTGCCACATCTTGTTGTAATTGAGTTTGGCTAGTTTCGCCGCCAACTTGGGTTTTAATTATATTGCTAATGATCTGCTGCAATTCTGGTGTCGCACCAACAATTTGTACATCTGTAGCTGTCACAACTAAATTATTGTTTTGCGAAAACTGCGAAACTACAACTGTTTCCGGTGATGCGATCGCATCTGTTTGTGCAGATGTTACTTCGGTTGCTTGCACTACTACATTTGTAGTTTTTTGATTCTGTGTGGAATCACTAGTAGGTGCAGCAGTTGCTTGCTGAGTCACATTGCTAGTGGCTAAAGTAGCTAAAGTAAAAATTGCAGCAGAAGAAATTCGCATAATTAATAAAGCCTGATTGACAGGAAGTTAGCTTGTATTTGTTTATCAGAGAATAGACAATGGCGATAATACTAACTACCAGTCCCCTCCGATTGCTTACGGATAGATACGCCATTTATATCTCTTGACCACAAAGACACCTACAAGTAACTTTTTGTTTCTGTTCGTAGTAAGACCAAGCGTGCTTATGTGGTCGCTAAAGCGCTGACTACGAACCCATTAATTATGATCTTTTCCCTTACGAAAAAACTGCTGTAAAATTTCTCCTGGTTTTCGATCCCAAGTGTCGATATGCTCGTAAATTAAAGCATCTTGGTTGAGTTTATAAGTAGAATAGCCATTGAAAAATATATGTGCTTTCCAGGGAACACGTAACACACCCCGCACAGTCCATGTTGCTAGGATGATATCTTTGGCTGACTGAGATACTTCATGTAAGTCAAAATAAATCTCTGTGAAAAACAAGCGAGCATGAAAACGTAAAGTCCAGAAGATAATACGGTAATTTAATTTACCTTTAAATTGATTAACTGGGTCTTTGAAATATATATTTTGTGTATAAATATCGTAGGAAATATCTTTTTCAAATAGTGTCGGTAAATCGTGTCGCAGAGTCTCTATAATCTGATCAATTCGCGATTGATAATCCACAACTATTGCCTCTAAAAAATAGCTTTGAAAAATCGTAGTAATCTTTGCCACATAGAAGATAATCCTATTTTATCTGCACTTGGTCTATTTAAATCGGCAACAGTAGGAAAAGTTGCTAGTTGAGCATAAGGCCCTTGCCGTAATACCTTCGCCAGAGCATTATTATCTGCTCGCAAACCTTCATAGAAAAAGAATACCTCTCCCGCCATCCCACAATCACGATTAAACTCAATTACTTGTAAAAGTTGTTTAGCACTGATTTCATAGGAACCGATTTTCATTAAAATTCCTGGCGCTAATCTTGCTAATTCTCTACTAGATAATTGCTTGTTGATCAACTGCTCAAGTGTACATCGATAACTCAAGATATCACGCCGATATATCTGTGGATGCAAGATATCAACTAGCCCTTGTTCTAACCAAGTCCGCGAATCTTGTAAATATTCTTTAAATCCCCAGCCAGGAATATTAGGAGCCATTGAGACTATTAAATTAGAATTTATTGCTTTGACTGATTGATACAAACCAGCAAGAAATTCTGTCAGAATGTCAGCGCGCCACCTTAACCACTGATCATCTTTAGGATTTTGTGGGGGATTTTTACCAAACTGCTGGTTGTAGAGTTTTACCGTGAATTGGTCATAACCGCCTTCACAGGGTAATGCAGGTAGGCGATCGTCACCTTGAATTCCATCAACGTCGTAATTTTGTACAACTTCTAGGATTAAACTCAACATAAAATTTTGTACTTCTGGGTTGAGAGAATTCAACCACTCGAAGCCATTTTTCTGGAGTAAATTACCATTGCAATCACGTGCAGCCCATTCTGGTTTTTTCGCTAATAATGGCCCGCCATTCATCTTGTAGGAACTAGCAAATCCATATTCAAACCAAGGAATGACTTTAAGACCAACTCGATGCGCGGTGGTTACTACTTCTGCTAACGGGTCACGTCCGAGAAATGATGAATCAATTTCCGTACCGAAGGTCTGTTGCATCACTTGACTCGGATATAGTGTTGCTCCTTTACCCCAGACAACTGGAAAGACAACATTAAAGCCCGTCTCGGCGAGAAAATCCATCGCTTCCGCAATGCGTTCTTGAGAACGGAGAACCTTGCTATCAGTAGTAGTAAGCCAAACGCCTCGAATTTCAATAATTGCCATATTTTGTGAGAACAAATTTTTTAATTTGTTGCTAGCTGACTATATCGTGCTTGCACTACCATATATACGCCATAAGCAATCAAACCTAATGCTACGATACCCAAGAGCCAAGGGCCATAAGGCTGTTGCGCTAAGGTCTGTAATGCTTGGTCTAAACCTCCTGCTTGAGTTGGATCATACTGAGTTGCTGCTTCAATCAAAAACCAGCCAATTATGCAGAATACAACACCCCGCGCAGCTACGCCAAATCTGCAAATTGTCATTACCCATTTACGTTCTGGATTGCTCAATTCTGTTATGTTGAGTTTTTTACGAAGTTTTTTACTAAAGGCTTGATAAAACTGATAAAAACCCAGGGCGATAATCAATACTCCAACAGTCCCAATGAGCCATTGACCAAAGGGTTGAGAAAGTATACGTGCTGTCCAATCTTGTGTAGAGTTACTATTACTATTTCCACCACTGCCAAGAGCAAGTTTGATAGCAGTAAAAGCTAAACCAGCGTAGATAAAGCCGTTAATTGCATAACCAATTCTTTTTGCTATTCCTTTGGCATCTGTTCCATTATTTTCTGGATCTTTGATCGCTTCTACAAAACGCCAAATCACATATCCTATTAAACCGATAGCTATTAACGCGAGCAAAATTTGACCAAATGGCTGTTTGACGAGTTCTTGGAGTGCGCCCTGAGAGTCTGTGGTTTTTCCACCGCTTCCCACTGCTGCTTGCAATGCGAGGAATCCGACAACAGCGTATACTATTCCTTTGGATATATAACCAAATCTAGCTAGGCGATCAATCCAAGTTGATGGATGGTGTATTAATTGCTGGGTCATAGTTCTTTGAATATAATTATAGCTATGGTTTTACCAGGCTTAAGCTAGGATTTTCATCCATCTTAAGGAGAATTGCCTATTTTCAAGAGACTGATTTCTAAATTTAATTAGTTGCTAAAAAATCATATTTTTACTTTTTAACGTAGACGCCAAGCAACTTTATAAAGGTTGCTACTAAGACACTAAGAACATCTCGGAGAAAGCAAAACTATTAAAAATATTTTGAATTTTAGATATTTACTAAATAAAATAAATTGTGTTATCTTGAATATGAAAATATAAAATATAGTTAGAATTTTTCAGTTAATACCATTTCCATATGAAGATGCATAGAAAGAACCCCACCGCCTTCGGCACCTCCCCTTACCAAGGGGAGGTTGGGAGGGGTTAAAATAATGTGCAGCTTCATATTTAATTGGTATAAGCTTGTTAATTTAAATAATAGGAATTACCTCATACCAGTTCTATATGAAAATGCAACAAATCAGATCCCCCAACCTCCCTTAATAAGGGGAGCTAAGAAATTATTTAGCGCAGCTTCAGGGAGAAACGGTATAACCGTAGTCACTGGAACAGGAACGACCGGAATTAGTTAATCAATATATACAGGAGTATGTGGGGCTGTAATTTATGTCTATTGCTCCTTGGCGAAGTGCGATCGCTCGCGCTCTTCATCGCAACCGCAGTCTTGTTTATGCTCGTTACTTACAACTTGCAACAGTCAGAGATAATGGCCGTCCTGCTAATCGGACTGTGGTATTTCGTGGCTTTTTAGAGGATAGCAATCAGCTAAAATTTATTACTGATGACCGTAGTGAAAAAGCTACTCAAATCCTACTAAAACCTTGGGCAGAAGTTTGTTGGTATTTTCCTAGTACACGCGAACAATTTCGCATCAGTGGCTGTTTAACTCTGGTGGGAAGTGATTATTTTGACCCAATATTACAACAAGTCCGGATTAATACTTGGCAAGAATTGAGTGATGCTGCACGTATACAGTTTGCTTGGCCTCATCCTGGGAAACCTAGAAAAATGGAGGAACAGAAAGCTTTTATCCTACCACAACCTGATCCAGTACACCCATTACTAAATTTTTGTCTACTACTACTCGATCCCGCCAAAGTAGACCACCTAGAATTGCGTGGTGAACCACAAAATCGCTGGCTCTATCGCTATGATGACCAGCAAAAAGAGTGGTCTATGCAGGCTATTAATCCATGAATGCGATCGCACTTCCTTTAATCATTGATTTATTGAACGTTTGTGGAAAATGTATAAATATACTCATGATTGCGATGAATTGACTTGCAATATTTGTGTCGCTAACTATTCCATTAGTTGACAACATTTAAAAACTTGTTGCAAGTCCAATAAAAAAATAGTTTTTGTGGCTTTCTCTTGTGAAACTACAATGGCGTGACTAAAAATATCAAGCAAACTAGACTGATAGTGAGATTGTGATAGTGGCTGCATCATTTCTAGGGGCAACTCTATCAGATCGGGTGGTTCATATATGAGAATACCGTAGAGTTCTGCTTGAGAAATGGGCGTAATCAGTAAAAAAGCTTGTTTTTTTGGTAATTGATGTACATCTTCTCTACCTAAATACTGATGCAAATCTAAAACCCGAATTATATGGCGACCAACCTGAATGAGTCCCATTTTGCTGAGTTTGTGATCATCTCCAACAGGACAAGTCAAAACTTTTAATACAGCTTTGATTGGTAGCGCCAAGCAGTAATCTGCCACTGTAAAAGTAATGAACTTTTCTGATTGGGACTGATTTTGGATAATTTTCATGTGTTGTCCCTCTCAAGCAGATTTGCCACCATAGCTAATAGCTTTTGTTCCATGTAGGGCTTGGTCATATATGCAGTAGCTCCTAATTGCAAAGCCAGAAAGTGGTGTTTTTCGCTACTTTGAGATGACAGAATTAATACGGGAATGTCTGCTAAAGCAGGAATTTGTTGACGGGATCGGAGAAATTCAAATCCGTTCATACGAGGCATTTCGATATCACAGATTACCAGTTGAATATCGCTGAGGTGCTGGAACTGCTCAATTCCTTTGTGACCATCCTGTGCTTGAAATACGCAGTAGCCAGCTTTTTGCAGAGCGATCGCTACAGATTGGCGTGTAGTTAGTGAGTCATCTACAATCAAAATTCTTGCACTTGCTTTGGTATCGGACTCTGATGCAGAGAGCGCTGATATGACAGTATGAGAATCAGACAGCAATGGTTGTTGAGAACTTGGTGGAAGCAATGAGGTTATCGATTTTGCCCAAATTCTAGAGATTTGGTCATTGTGCTGTTTAGCCAGAACTTTTTGCAGTAATGTTCCCCCATCTATCACCAACGCCAACTCACCGTCAGCCAGAATACTGGCACCGTGAACATAATTAGGTGCTGCAATCATTGCCCCCAAAGGACGAATAACCAATTCCTGCTCTCCAATTAGTTGCTCGACTTCTAAGCCCAAAAGTTGCTCTTGACAACGAATCAACAGTATGGGTAGTGGGGGAGGAGGGGTGGGGGGGTAAGAGAGGGGAAAAGTTGGAGAATTGTAATCTAAAATACTCGCAAGTGAGTAAATTGACACCAGTTT
>NZ_JCACKS010000116.1:0-7319 GCF_059505505.1 Pelatocladus sp.
CTCCTATTTCTGTTTCTCTCTAATCTCTTTTTACCGGGGGAGAGTGAAAAACTACTGAGAATGCGATGATAAAACACCAAATCCACAGAAAAATGCGTGTTGTTTAATGTAATTCGGTATTGCTGCCCAATAAATGCAAACCCCTTGCCCAACTCAAGTAGAAACTTCTCCAACTCAGCAATTAACCGATTTTCTAACTCACTCTCACGATAATTGCGGTCTGGTAAATCCAAAAACTCGAACACATAAGGATCTTTCACTACATCCCGCGCCGACTCGATCCGTTGCCCATCTTTAGCCAGTGCCAAAATCTCCGCCCGATCCTTACTCAACGCCACCCGCTCAAACAAAGCCGAATCCTTCTGGCGTTTCAACTCCCGCACACTCCAGCGATCTTGGATGCACTGCTGCTCATAAAATGACCGCGCCAAATCATCCGAAATAGCCAAAAGCTCTGTATAGTGCGACCAACTCAATTTGCCAGACAGTGTTTGGCAATTCTCATACTTCAAATAAAACAGACGCATATACTGCAAATTAGAACGGCTAAACCCCTTACCATACGCCGCTTTCAAATCTCGTGAAAGCACCTGTAACAACTTCGAGCCATATTCTGCCCGTTCCTTGCCCGCTTGCTCAAACTCGACAATATAACGCCCAATCTGCCAGTAAGTTTCTACTAAAACTGAATTAACCTGCTCAAAAGCCTGTTGTCGCCCCAACACCAAACACTCACCAATGCGATCTAACAACTGCTGATATGAACCATCATTAACCGCTAAATCACTCATAACTCAAACCCCTTGCCCAACTGCGTCTTAAATTTCCAAACAGTTGTAATAATGTAATTATGTAAATAAATGCAAGTGTAATAATGTAATAAATTACATTAGTTTTTTAGCTCCTCCTCAACTAGAGCAATCATATACTCCTTAATGGTCATACCCTTTTTAGTAGCGCGGATTTTAATCTCCTGGTGCTGTGCTGAGGTGACTTCAAAAGTAACGCGCTTGCTTTTGCCGTTGTTAGCTTCTTGTTGAACTATATTAATAGGTACTTCAGCACCATTGCGACTTTCCACCCATGCTGCTGCTTCTTCTTGAACAGGCGTTTTCTGAACACCTGGCTTCAAGCTTAGTTTTTGTGATTTTTTAACTTCTGCCATGATTTGTTTCCTCTGCTGCTTCTAATATTTCCTCAACAACTGCTCGGACTTCATCACTTGCAGCACTTTTCGGGGCAGCTTCCAAAACAGTACTACCAATGTTCAAACACTCGGCAAATGCTACCCTTTGACTTATCTGTGCTTTCAGCACTGGAAAAGGGTATTCTCCTAAAACTTCAGTTACTTCTCGCCCAAGAGCAGTGTTCACTATTTTTCTGTTGATTAGAAATGCTGCTGTTAGGTCTGGCTTATATATAGTGGCCTCTTGTACCAGTTCTACTACCTCATGCACCGCCCACACATCCAGGGGAGATGGTTGCACAGGAACCAGCACAAAATCCACTGCCATGATTGCTGATCTGGTTAAGTCAGAAACTCTTGGCGCACCATCAATGAAAACAAAATCATACCCCTGCGCTAGTTTGGGCAATTCTTTGTGCAAGATAGGACGATCTAAACCAATGACGCTAAATGGAGCTTCACTATTACGTGCTGCTGCCCAGTCACGGGTTGAGCCTTGAGGGTCAGTATCAACAAGTAATACTCGATACCCCTTCATCGAAAAAGCATGAGCCAAATGGATGGATACTGTGGTCTTGCCACTGCCCCCCTTTTGGTTCAAAACCGCAATTTTCATAAATGTGTTTTTGTAAAAATGTAATTCATTACGTTATGACAAATTTCATAAGGTGGCAATACCAAGCTTAATAGCTAATTTGCAAATTTACAAATGCACAAGATAGCATTAATACAAATGTAATTAATTACAAAGATACATTTGTAGCTAGAAATTGACCATGTTTACAGAGTCATAGTGTCTCAGTAGGTTAAAAGTTAAATTAATTACAATAGTTTTTCAGGTTGCTTGTAATTTGAAGCAAGAACTAAAGCATAGATTTAAACTTATGGACAAGTCTAATAGGCTCTAAATTTATCGATAATATTGATAAAAGTAAGAAAAAAAAGTAAGAAAATTTTTGATGAGTCAGTAAAAAGGCTTTAATAGCAGGGGTCTTAGTCGCCTCTTCTTCGCAATGTACTTGCGTAGAATAGGCTGGGGAATACAGAGACCACGATGCACAACAAATTTAGTCAATTAACGAATACCATTACTCTCTGCTCTGCCGATTTTTGAATTATCAAAAATCGCTCTCCATCTAAATGGATCAAGACTCTCCAATCAGGATAAAAGCTGCCCATATTCCTGGTTGATTAGGATACTTTGCCTTTGTCTCTAGCATAGCTTGCTGTAGCGCCTTTGCTTTACCAGATGAGAGATGGCTATAAAACTGGTTCATCAGAAAAGTGGTTCCGGCATCTTGCACTGACCAAAGGGAAACAACGACACTGGGAACTCCAGCCGCAATGAATGATCGTGACAGCCCTAACACACCGTCTCCAGTGATGGTTCCACGCCCAGTGGTACAAGCACTTAACACCACTAGGTTAGCCATTAGACGCATTTCTGAAATCTTTGCAGCCGTCAGCAAGCCATCATCATTGCTGGAGGGAGCCAACGCCACCCAACTTTGCAATCCATCGGCTTCCTTAAATTCTCCATGAGTTGAGAAATGGATATACCGAGCTTGAGGTAATTGTCTAAGGACGTTGGCTTTCGTCGCCTGATTACCAATAATAGCTTGGGTATTGAGTAGCCTTGCTACTTGTTTGGCTTCGTTCTCCGCCTCGTTCAATTGTATCTTGATTTCTGGAGCGAAAGTTGCATTATTGCCAACAACAATCGCATTGCCCGTTGACTGGTCTACCTTGTTTTGGATAGCTCGTGTGTAATCTAAAACTTGAATCGATGGAGCAGTGAGAGTAAGATACTGGTCAACCAGGTACTTGCCTTTTGCATTTAATAGAGCCGGAAAAGGAACCAAAAATAGCTCCTGGTGAGGAATAAAGATAACTTGTGCGTTCGAGTCGTTCGGTAGTAAATCTGCGATCGGTTCAATCAGCAGTTGATGTAGTTGTCTAAGTCGCGCTCCAGTGTTATCAGCATTTGGACTGTAAGCATTGATACGCATAGAGCAATGGACTTTATCAACAACATCTGCCAAAGACTTAAGCGGTTGATTTAATTGAGTTTGACATGCCCCCTTGAGCAGAACAGATAGGGATTTGAGATTGACTCGCCGCATCGGAGCGATTTCACCAGTAGGTTTCACAACCCAAATAAGAAGTTCAGATTCTTGCTTGTTCTCGCTTAAAATCATGTATTCAACAAGCGTTGCTCTTTGGGTTTTAGCAATCTGTCGAATTTGCTCCAGTGTGGGAGAATCAACAAATCGGCCTGCATATCGTGTAGATAATAAATCAGCAAATGCTCTAGCTTTAGCCATTTCTGCTGTCAGCAAGGCTTGCTCTTCTAATCCAAATTTGAGGTATATTTGTATTAGTTTTTGAAAGACATACTGTCCCTTATCTAAAGCTACAATTTTATCTCGATCTGCACTTAAAAGATCCTTGCGAAAGCCTTCGATATATTCGACTAAATCATTCAAAATCAGTTTATAATCTCGCCGTTCTAGAATTAATCGGGTATTTGCTGCGTCATCTAAAGCTGCTAAGAAATCATCATATTTCCGAGTGAGGTAATAACAACCAATAATGCGACTCTGGATATCGACCTCGCTAATTAAGTTTTGTGTTTTCTGCGCTTCAGTAATTTGGGGATTGTTGCGATTTTCTTTAAGTTTTGTCAGTACTTTTTGTAGTGATATTATTGCCTGTGAACAGTTGTGCTGCTCAAGCAATTCAAATCCAGTCCGATGCAACTTTTCAATTTGTTGAGAAATATCTGAAGTTGGAGAGGAAATTTGAGTTGCAGTGATATTTTTGCCATCAGTTTTGTCTGTTTGGGTTCCCCATCGACCTGTTAAAGTTGAACCTTCTGCTAATGCTCTGAAAAATCCCCATCCCTCACCACTGCTGTCTTTCCAGGTAAAATCCAATCGATTGCCCTCAACAGTGCCGTGAATAATTCCGCCGCCTCGTGCTGTATAGGTTCCGCTTACCTGTTGTTCTTGTTGCTGAAGCTGAATTGTTCCAAAAGGCTCTACTTGCCAAGTACCTCTGAATGGTGTACGAAATTTATCAAGTTGCTTTTCAGTAACTTTTAATTGCTTTTGCTGTAGTTGTTTTGTAGGAATATCAGTTTCTTGAAGAATTTGCCCTGTAAATTCTGCTTCATAGTTACTTAGACTATTGAAATATGAAGTTCCTTCGGCAACAATTTTTCCAGAAATCGAGTTACCTTGAATGGAAAAGGTGAGAGTCCCTTGTTTGACGCTGGTTGGAATGGGTGATCGCTCAGTTAAATCACCAAGTTTCCCAGATACAAGTGTGAACCATGATACATCCGTCAGAAGTTGTCCTTGAGTCGGAATCACTTCCAAATGAACTTGATTGCCATTTACTGTAATTCGACTAGAAGCTTTCTGCCCAGTTTGATTTGTAAATGCAGACGACCAATATAAACTACCGTTGACCTTATCAGAGTCCGTTTTCAACAAGACATAAAATGGATTTGTACTACCATCTGCTGAAGGTAAAATCCGAAGAGTCCCTGAAAGCGGGCCAAATTGCTTTGCTTCTGTTTTGCCCCGCAGCGACAATCGAAACGATGAGGGAACTTGGATTCCTTGAATTTGCTTGGCAGGCTCAAGAGCTACTTGAGCAGCAGGAGTAAGCGTTTGCGAAATTTGGGTGATGCGACGCAAGTTACCGGAGAACGTTGCCTGAGTAACTTCCAACAAAATTTTGCTGTTTTCTATACGAATAACACCATCAACCGAAGCAGTCGAAATAATCGTTCCAACAGATGATTGACGCTCTCCTTGAAATTCGTAACTATTCCCAACCTTTTTGTAAGTTCCAGTAATTGGGTATAAATCATCACGAACATTAGCATTAGGTGACGGGACATACATAAACTTGCCATCGGGATAGAACAGCCACTTCCCACCCCGTAGCATTTGAGTTAACAATTTAGTACGTGACACGCCTTGTAAAATTTGAATTTTCGGCTCACCAGTGCCAATGAATTGCAGGGGTTGTTGTTGCTTTATTGGCAATGAATCTTGAGTTTGAACTACTTGCTGGGGTGGTAAAGATACAGTAGGCAAGGGATGACTTACCCAAATAAAACAGCCAAGCAGTGGCCAAGTATGGAGTACTAATTTTGTAAGCATTTACCTAAAGCACTTAATTAAAAAATGCAGAATTATGGTATCGAATAAAGTTGTAGAAGGGAATTTAGACTCAAACTGGAAACTTAAGCTACGTATAGACTTTCACACAGCGTATTTATCAATTTGGCTCTAGTTTAAATGACCAATTCTATTTAAGTACAAAGATGGTCATGTTCATCTGATTGACCATAGAAAACGACAGTTCAGCAATTACATAAAGGGCGTTGCGATCGCTGCTGATTTTCGGATCGACTCCTGTTGGTAAGCTGATTTTAGCCCCTCCTTGATGCGGATCTTGAATTTTCAAACTACCCAGTGGAATATTCTGCCAATTTCGTTTCTCACCTCTGGGTGGACGCAGTGGAGATCCTGGAACTCCGTTATCATCTTCTAAACCAATGACCTGCTTGATTTTATTGATTGGAATTGTCTCACTCTGCTCCCCTCGCGTGATTGTCAATGATCGCTGCTGTGGATTGAGGTTTGTTAACTTTCCTAGCTTTTTCTGGTCATTAGGTTTCAGCGTTACCTCAACAAAGGGTGGAAGCACAACTGGGACAACTTGGGCTTGAGACTGGACTATCTGTACTGGAGCCAAATAATTGCGTAGCACAACACCATCAGGGTATTTCATGTCTCCCAATATTGCTGTGAACAGAGAAGTTGCCAATATTTGAGAAAGCATTAGTATATTTCTAAAAATCTAATATTTTTCTCAAATATAGTATTAAAAGTATCTCTAGTCCTAAAAGAATTTGTGTCTAATACTTCACAATCTGTTAACCAATCCACAGTTCTGGGTGCATTTGTCAATGTTATTGGTCTGTTGAGCATCGCACTCTACTTCACAGGTTGGATATATCGTTGGGCATACTACGATTTCTTTCGGATAGAACTCAACGCTTTGAATCTACCTGCACAGTCATTCTTCTTTGTTCCGCTGTCGGTCTTGATTGGTAGCTTTGCAGAGATGGTTATTGCATTGATATTAATAATAGGTATAGCTCTCAGCGTGATTCTAACTTGGTTTTTTATAGATTGGATAGTCAGCAGAGTTAGAGTGCATAGATCATTAACAACCTTGCTTAAAGATTTGGTCGTTGTTGCATCAGTTTTATTAATTCTTTACAGTTTAGCTAGATCCCAAGGACAAGCAGATGCAAAACGAGATGCTGCAACTGAGACATCTCTGTTACCAGTAATCACAATCGTTCAGCCTGAGAAGGATTTGGGATTAGGCAGGAACCCTAAAAAACTAACTGATGAACCTGCATTACAGAAAGATCCGGCTCAACAAAAAACTCGGATTATTGGGAATGTCGATTTATTCAGGCGAATTCAACGAATTGACATCAAGGCTCCAGGAGATAATCCGAAGTCTGGCGATTGGCGTTTACTCGTTAACAGTAGTGGTTGGCTGTATTTGGTGCGAACTCTACCCAAAGAATTAGTTCAAACAAAAGATAAATCTCCGCTCATTTTGGCAGTTCGGGAGGGTGGTGGCGAGCAAGTGATGATTCTTGGCCCCATCAAAGCACTTGATTCACAAACTCCTTAAAGTACTGGAGTTTAGACTAAATTTTCAGAAAAAGCGGTCAGCTATGTAAAAGTGACCGCTTTTTGGTCAATGCTGAGATTTAGAGAAAAATAACAGCTTGACCATGACATTTGATAAGCTTAAACAATTCCGCACAGAAGTGTACACCCTCTTGGGCAGCGAGTTTTGGGGTCTTTGACATAAAATCAACGGACAAGACTTCGCGATATGGTATCGCGAACCATATTCCTTTGTGAAACAGCCGAATAACTAAAATCAATATTTTGAAAAGCTTCGACCCATCGATAAGATTCTTTTTCTTCAAAAGCTCTATTTTTCGCCCTTAAACGTTCTTGTTTTAATCGCTTTTTTTCTAGAGCGGTAAAACTTGCTAGAGGAGCATACTCTCAAGACTAGCCAA
>NZ_JCACKS010000117.1:0-261 GCF_059505505.1 Pelatocladus sp.
GTTTGAACCTGTTGAGTTGGATGGAGGTGTAGATGTTTGTGGTTCTGGGGTTGGGTTTGAACCTGTTGAGTTGGATGGAGGTGTAGATGTTTGTGGTTCTGGGGTTGGGTTTGAACCTGTTGAGTTGGATGGAGGTGTAGATGTACCTGATTTCGGTTTGTCACTTGTGTTTGGTGTGGCAGAATCAGGAACAGGTGGTGGAGTATCTACTTTCTTTTGGTTGCTTGTGTCTGTCTGTATGGGTGTTTTTTGATTGTTGGA
>NZ_JCACKS010000117.1:361-7283 GCF_059505505.1 Pelatocladus sp.
ATTATTTTGGTCGCTTGTATTCGTCTGTGTGGGTGTTTTTTGGTTGTTGGAATTATTTTGGTCGCTTGTATTCGTCTGTGTGGGTGTTTTTTGGTTGTTGGAATTAGTAGTGTTATTTGTTGACTGTGTACTAGTTTGTTGGTTATTAGTATCCTTCTGTTGTGTCGTGTTTGTCCCGTTTTGTCCTGATGTGCGAGAGGAATTTGTAGAAGTTTTTGTGCTATCAGTGTTACTAGAAGAATCTGAAATAGTGGGAGTTAGCTTTACGAAAGATGGATTTTCTATAACTTTTTGACCAGTAACTGGTTGTTGTGAACTCACAGCTTCGGCTGTTTCAGTTTGAACTTTAGCGATCGCCGGATCTGGATTCGATTGTTGCTGTCGAGGTAGATCCAACCCCCGTACTATATCGCTAGTTTCATAAAAAGTTCTCAGATCAAAATCGTACAACCCTTGAAATCGACCCTTCACTACAACAAGCATTTGACCTGCTTTTAATTCCCGACCCTGGGAACCATCTTTATTGAAAACTTCAATACCGCTATTTGTTAGTGCTGCTACAACTGTAGTATCTTTTTTTTCATCGTAGCGGACAAATAATGCTGAACCACGAATTGCTGCTGCTGCATTTGGTGTGTTTACCCGTGTTCGTCCCTGTCCTGGTGGAATCAATAGCAACACAGTACCGTTGGTCAAGCGAAAGTTTCGTGTCTTTGGTAAGAATCGAAATATTGCTTGCTCTCCAACTCTTGCTAAAGAACCATCATTAAAACGCAACTCCGCTAGAGAGGCTCTACCAGTGGACAGCCCGTCCCCCGGTATTATAGCATCCGACTTGCGTGCTCGGCGCTTAGGTTGCTTGTAGGGCATGAGCTGTACCACATTATGAAGATTTTGGATCACAGCCCTAGTTAGAGGTGTCGCAGCAGTAGCCTGTTCTGGCAAAGGTAAAACCGCAGTTCCCCAGCAGCCAGCCACCAAGAATGGGAGTAATTTACGAAACATTTTTTGGAGCCTCGGTAATTTCACTAATGCCAAAACAGTATAAAATAAGCTTTTATATTAAAATTTTGTGGTTCTTAATTATTCTTCTATAGCAAGATTCTCCTATAATATTTTGTTGAAATACATTTAATTGTTCAATAGATAAAAACATGCAAATTGACTATTACTAAAATTATTTAAATATTATCAGAAAAATCTTACTATTAAGATTACTGGAGGGAAATTATATCATTATTTGGAAATAATGAATAAAATCAATAATCATTTACAATGATATAAGTAGTTCAAAATATAAAATATTCATGTTACATCAGCAATTTAAAATTAGCAGATAATTTGGTTACGAGACGGGTTACATTTGAACAATCAAACCTTTTGTCTTACTCTTTACGCTTTTCCCACCTGTCAATGTTATTTGACTCAATACTAGGCAGGAACTTCTAAGGAAGCTTATGGGTCTAATTTTTAGAAAACAGATTTTAGTATGCAACCCAAAGGCTGGAAAAATTTTTTGGTCAAAGTTTTGTTGGCCTCTAGTGGCGTCAACTGGTATTTCATTAGTGTTGATGCGGTAGGGGCTGCAAATTCAAGCTTGAGTGACTTTGGAGACAATTTAGGAGCAAAAGCGCCACTTTTGCCAGTTGATCAAATTACGAATCAATCACATCAGCCGTCACGACCAAAAAGCTTAAGCTCAAAATCAAAGCTTTTGTGGTCATTAAGCTTGATAGACAGGGTAGATGTCCCAACAAACGATGTAGTCCCTGAAAAAGAAGAAAATGTTCCTGTATTTTCGACTACTACTATCTTTTCTACAGGTGAACCACTAAAATTATACTCTCAGACTACGCAAAAGTTAACTCCTCTGCAACCAGAGTCTACAACAAAAAATGCTCCTGAGCAGATTGATCAGCCTAGTGAACTACCACAATTAGAAACACAGCCAACCTATACTTCCAAACCTCCCTCTACACAAGTAGAACAAGATTTGAAAACACCAGAGACAGAAAGGGAAAAAAGGCTGCAAAGATTGATACAGCGCCTCAAGGGTAACTATTTACCATCACCAGAATCAAATTCACCAGAATCAAGTATTGATGAGGAACTTGGTAAACTGAAACTAAGAGAAGTAATACCGAACCCAGAACAACCACAACTTCCATCTCTCGAACAACCACCAAATCAATTCAAACCTGTGGGCTATTTATTAGCTCGTATTGGCTATTTTTATACCAGTAATATTTTTTCATCAGCAGTTGTTCCAATTGAAGATAGCTTAATTTATTCTGGGCTAACACTTGGATCTATTTCTTTTCCTTTGGGGAAAAAAACTTTTATCAATGGATCTGTTGATGGTTACTTAATTCGTTACTTAGATCAATCAGAATATAACTATAATCAGGTGAGATTCAATCTGAATCTTCAGCAGCGATTTACGCCCCAAATGTATGGTGAAATTGGTTGGAGTAATCAACAGCTTTTTTATGCTAGAGATAATAGTAACTTTGATGATGGCGATCGCTTTTTGGGTGAGAATGTCCTGCGGCTAGCTTTCGGAAGGCGAGATATTTTATCACAAAAAATAACACTAGATAGCTTTTATGAATTTCGTCTTAGTCTCACCGATCCACCGGAAGATCGTAACCGAATTATTAATTTCTTCTGGCTTTCTCTGAGTTATTATTTACACAAGTCTCTCCAAGCTGGTGTTGATTATCAATTTAGTTTATCCAATTTTACAGAATACGAACGAGAAGATTTATATAACCGATTGTTTGGTCATTTAAATTACGGAATATCTAAAAATAGTAATGTTAGTGTACAAGCTGGCTTCACATTAGGTAACTCTACTGAGAGCAATATAGATTTTGATGGTTGGTTTTTGGGTATTAATTATAATTTAGAACTGGGCCGATTTTGAAAATAGAATGACCCTTGACCCTTGACTAATAACTAATCCAATCACTCCAACTACCTGCGTAAAGTTTACCCGTGTGAATCCCGGCTAATTCTAAAGATAGTAAATTTACACACGCAGTGACGCCAGAACCGCAATAAACTATAATTTCATCCGCTTGTTTTAGCTGTGACCAACGGTGAATTTGTTCTTGTGATGGAAGTAAATAACCTTTGCTGTCGCTAACTTCTGACCAAGGATAGTTGACTGCGCCAGGAATATGACCAGCTATTTTATCGATGGGTTCACGAATACCGAGGTAGCGATCGCTTTCTCGTGAATCTACCAAAGCTACTCCAGGTAAATCTTTACGATTGATTACTATTTGACGCTCCACTACCATCTGTGGTTGCATTGTATAAGTAAAAGTACCTTTTTGCTCAGGTTGAGGGATAATATCTGTAACACGATAATTGGCTTTTTCCCACTGGCTAAAACCACCATCTAGAACCGCTACTTGTTCATGACCAAGATAGCGTAATAACCACCACAATCGAGACGCAAAAGCAAAGTGAGAATCGTCGTAAGCTACAACTAGAGTTTTTTGGAAATTTACTCCGATGGTTGATAATTTATCAGCTAATTGATCAGGATTAGGTAAAGGATGTCTCCCCCCATGTTCTTCTACAGGACTAGAAAGATCTTGATTAAGATCTAGGTAGTAAGCACCTTGAATGTGGCTGGTTTGGTACTGCTGTTTTCCCAGTTGTGGATCGGCAAGAGAAAAGCGACAATCCACTATTACGACTTGTGGATCTTCAAGATGTTCTAGTAACCATTCACGAGAAACGATAATGTTGGTCATTGGGGATCGGGGAGCGGGGATTGGAGGAATTATTAACTACCATCAACAACTAACGACTAACTAAAAATAATGTCACAATTAGGTAACTTTACACCTGAACTTACGGCAGATGGTTCTTTTACTTTCTTTTCTCAAGAGTTTGGTGAGTCTTTTCATAGCCATTATGGAGCCAGGCAAGAGAGTTTTTTAAAGTTTGTTGAACCTACTCAACTGGCTGTAAAAGCCAAGTGTAAACCTGTGTTGCGGCTGTTGGATGTTTGTTATGGATTAGGATACAACACAGCTGCCGCTTTGCAAACAATTTGGTCTGTGAATCCTGATTGTGATGTGGAAGTAATTGGTTTAGAAATAAATACTGCTGTACCCCAAACTGCGATCGCTCATAAATTATACGAAACTTGGAATTATGAGTATATTAATATACTTAATAAGCTAGCTTATGAGCAAAAAGTACAAATAAATAGTCTCAAAGCTAGCTTACTCATTGGTGATGCCAGAAACACTATTCAGCAAGTGTACGCATCTGGTTTTCAAGCTGACGCGATTTTTCTTGACCCCTTTTCACCACCTCAATGTCCGCAGTTGTGGACTATTGAATTCATTCAATTGTTGGCTTTGTGTTTGCAAAGTGATGGTATCTTAGCTACATATTCTTGTGCGGCGGCTGTACGTACAGCACTTTTAGTCGCTGGATTACAAATAGGTTCGACTTCACCAGTTGGGAGGCGATCGCCTGGTACTGTTGCAGCCCATAAAGATGACACAGTGAGCATTGTTGATAGATTCTCCGCGTCACCACATTTGCCACTTTCCAAGTCTTTACCGCCCCTATCCCAAGCAGAAATAGAACATTTACAGACTCGTGCTGCCATTCCTTATCGTGATCCTCAATTAACAGAGTATACCGAAGTTATACTTAGGCGACGCCAACAAGAACAACAAGCTTCTTCCTTTGAACCAACATCTCGTTGGCGAAAACGTTGGGAGTCTGAAAGAAATAATACTTATGTTAAATAGTATACAAGTATTTTAATGAGCTATGGAAAAAAATAAATATTAGCTAAGTGTAATAATTTTTACTCATTTAGTGTAAACTTTCGATATTGGTAAGGTAGGAATTCCTGACTGTGTGCTACTCAAAAAAGGAAAACTCACCCCCGAAGAATGGGAGATAATGAAGCAGCACGTTTTAATTGGTGAAAAAATTTGCCAGCCTTTACGCAGTATGCAAGGCGTTATTCCTATTATTCGTCACCATCATGAGCGTTGGGATGGATCGGGTTATCCAGATGGACTCAAAGGCGAAAAAGTTCCCTACTTGGCACAAGTATTTCAGATTATTGATATTTATGATGCCTTGACTAGCGAACGACCTTAATAAACTGGCTTTTTCTCCAGAAGAAGCAGTTGCTCTCATGCAAGAAGAAACAGCCAAGGGGTGGCGCAATCCTCACCTGATGCAGCAGTTTGCAGAATTTATTCGCAGTTGTCAACAATAGTGTTTAGTTGTTAGTGGTATGATTTGAGGCTGAATCTCAAAGTACCAAGCTCAATCAACGCAATTTACTTGGCTGATAGCTAATTATGGTAGTTGTAGCAATTTTAGCGGCAGGACGTGGGACACGGATGAAATCCAATCTTCCCAAAGTTTTACATTCTTTGGGTGGGCGATCGCTTGTTGAGAGAGTAATCGAAACTGTCCAACCGCTTTCCCCTTCACGACAGATGGTAATTGTAGGGTATCAGGCTCAAGAGGTCAAAGCAGCCATGCTGTCAATTCCCGATCTAGAGTTTGTAGAACAGAGTGTGCAACTAGGAACAGGTCATGCTATTCAGCAATTGCTTCCTTACTTAGAAGGATATAGCGGCGATGTACTGATACTTAACGGTGATGTGCCTTTACTACGCACCGAAACTCTGCAAAATCTCCTACGAACACACCAAGAAAAACAAAATGCCGCCACTATTTTAACTGCTTACCTCAGCAATCCTAAAGGCTATGGACGCGTTTTTTGTGACGGTGACAATATTGTGCAGAAAATTGTTGAAGAAAAAGACTGTACTTCAGCCCAAAGACAAAACAGCTGTATCAATGCGGGCGTGTACTGTTTTCGTTGGCAAGACTTGGCTAAAATATTGCCGCACTTACAAGCTAATAATGCCCAAAAAGAATATTATCTTACTGATGCCGTCACTCAAGTTTCTCCAGTGATGGCAGTAAATGTAGAAGATTACCAAGAAATTTTGGGGATTAATGATCGCCTACAATTAGCATCTGCCTACGAAATTTTGCAAAGGCGCATTAAGGAAAAATGGATGACCGCAGGTGTTACCATCATTGACCCTGCTAGCACCACGATTGACGATACTGTAGAGTTAGAGCCAGATGTCATAATTGAACCACAAACACATTTACGTGGAAATACGGCAATTCAGACAGGCTGCCGCATTGGACCTGGTAGTTTGATTGAAAATAGTCAAATCAGTGAAAATGTCACTATCATGTATTCAGTGGTGACGAATAGTACAGTCCAATTTGGTAGCCGCATTGGTCCTTATGCCCATTTACGCGGACATGCAGAAGTTGGTGCTAAATGTCGAGTTGGTAATTTTGTGGAATTAAAAAATACCAACCTAGGTGAACGCACTAATGTTGCTCACCTATCTTACTTGGGTGATACAACAACCGGAAATCAAGTCAATATTGGTGCAGGTACTATTACTGCCAATTACGACGGTGTGAAAAAACACCAAACTATAATTGGCGATCGCACCAAAACTGGCTCTAACACCGTTTTAGTTGCACCAATAACCTTGGGAGATGATGTTTACGTAGCAGCTGGTTCCACAATCACAGAAGATGTCCCTGATGATTGCTTAGTAATTGCACGCCAGCGCCAAGTTGTGAAACCAGAGTGGCAAAAAAAAGAGAGTGGGGAATAGGGAGTGTGGGGAGTGTGGGGGGAATTATTTAACAAGTCTCTTCCCAATCCCCATTACCCCTTCGCCCCTAATCCCCACTCCCTTGGGGCTACGGTGTACACACAAGTCTGAAGTTACTCAAGAATCTGGGGGTTTTACTTCACCCTAACCACTGCTTGAATTCAATAAACGACCACCCGAATTCAATAAACGACCACCCGAATTCAATAAAC
>NZ_JCACKS010000118.1:0-7237 GCF_059505505.1 Pelatocladus sp.
GGCTACTGAAAGCCCACACTGTATTCGGTACTCCGAATCAGTGTGGGTAGTTTACTATCAGGGTGACTGAGCAAGAGTTCGCAATGTTAGAATCTCACTGTCAAGCTGTAGGCAGAACCAAAACGGATATTTTGCGAGAGTTTATCAGATCACTAGATTCTACAATCACTGACACATCTCAGGATGATGCAGGTATATAATTAGTAGGCTTTGGGCGCAATTTCTTGTAAACTACTTTACGCTACTAATGCTTGCCCATCTACAAAATTTTATAGTTCATCGCTTGTTCACCGATCGCATTTTCTGAGTAATGGCATGACAGACCCAATGATTGTATCAGGCAGATCTTCTGACATTGAATCCCTACGCGGCCAATTAGTTGCTGGGTCTCTGCAAGTCCAACAACAAACAATCCCGCAGCTAGCTAACCTTGGTAATAATGGATTTGATGTTCTGATGGAATTTTTAATGGAACGTCGCGACACTCCCGCTACTTGGGTTGATGGTAAAGCTTACCAAGTTTTGTATAACTCTGATTCACCTCAAATTAAAGATTTTCTCCAAACCCATTTTCCACAAGGTATTGTGCCTCTAAAATCAGAGTGCGGTATTGATTACAGTCCTTTACAACATTTGCTAGCAACTCAAGATTTCGAGGCTAGCGATCGCATGACACTACAAAAAATGTGTGAAATTGCAGGTGCAGAAGCAGTTAAACGCAAGTGGCTTTATTTTACCGAAGTCGATAATTTTCCAGTTACAGACTTACAAACAATCAACAAACTTTGGTTAGTCCACTCTGAAGGTAAATTTGGTTTTTCTGTACAGCGAGAAATTTGGTTAGGTTTAGGGAAAAATTGGGATAATCTTTGGGTAAAAATTGGTTGGAAAAAAGGTAATAACTGGACACGTTACCCTCAAGAATTTACCTGGAATTTAACCGCCCCTAAAGGTCATTTACCTCTTTCTAATCAACTGCGAGGAGTCAGAGTAATTGCGTCTTTGCTGTCTCATCCAGCTTGGCAGAAATAAGGCTATGTTAGATACAAGCAAGCGAGAATTCTACCTCAAAAAGGAAGTCATGTACGGATACAACATGAAGATGAACGGGTGGTTACAATACCTGTGCATACTGGTAAAACTATAGGTAAAGGATTGCTACTTAAGATACTGCCAGATGCTGAACTCAGCAAAGAGGAGTTAATTACATTACTGTAATCTAAAGTTTTCACGATAAAATGCGATCGCACCTCGCCAGATAATTAGCCCATAATCACAACAATGGCTAGCGTTAGTCTCGAAAGCATTAAGCGTAAATTCAACAGTGTCACCGCTATAGAGGATATTACCTTTGAGATCCCCGATGGCGAATTTTGGGTTTTGGTAGGGCCTTCGGGTTGTGGTAAGTCTACAATTTTACGAACCATTGCGGGTTTAGAAACTGCGACTTCTGGCAAGCTTTACATAGGGGATAAATTGATGAATAATGTCCCCGCTAGACAAAGAGATGTCGCAATGGTGTTCCAAAATTATGCCCTGTATCCGCACATGACGGTGGCAGAAAATATTGCTTTTGGGTTACGGATGCGAAAAATAGATCCGAAAGTTGTGCAAGAAAGGGTGATGACAGTGGCGCGATCGCTAGGATTGGAACATCTGTTAGAACGTAAACCCAAACAACTTTCCGGGGGACAACAACAACGGGTAGCATTAGGAAGAGCGATCGCCCGTCAACCACAGGTATTTTTGTTAGATGAACCTCTCTCAAATTTAGATGCTCAATTGCGAGATGATACGCGAGCGGAGTTAAAAGAGTTACATCAAAAGCTAGGAATTACGACGGTATATGTGACTCATGATCAAGTTGAAGCGATGACCTTGGCGGATCAAATTGTGGTGTTGAATCGCGGTAGAATTCAGCAAATTGGCGAACCACAAGAAATTTATGCTAAACCAGCTAACCGCATGGTAGCTACTTTTTTGGGTAGTCCACCGATGAATATTTTACCAGCTAAGTATGTGGCTGGGGGTTTTGCTGTGGATGAGCAAGTGTTACGTGTGACTGCGGATATGCAAGATAAATTGCATCTGCGGGAGGGACAGGGGTTTGATTTGGGTGTTCGACCAGAGAATGTTTTCATCAATGAATCGCTAAGACGCCAAGATGCAATAGCAGCTTCTCGTAGAGTAGGACGCCAAGGAGAATTTGCTGAATTGGTGGTGGAGGTTAAGGTAGTGGAACCTTTGGGAAGGGAGACTTTGATTCGTGCGGGTTTACCTGGTTCGAGAGTACTGGTGAATGTACAAGTGGGCGCGGATGTGCGTCCCGGTCCAGGCGATCGCTTGGCGTTGGAGATTGATTTGAGTCAATTATTTGTATTTGATACTGCTACAGGCGATCGTTTATATCCATCTTCCACCTAATTTTAGGAAGCATCCCGAATCAAAGTCCCCCTTTTTAAAAGGATTTAGGGCAGGGTGGTTTCATACAAGCAGAGAAAAATTAAAATCTTCTTTTAAAGCCTCTCCCCTTATTAAGGGGAGAGGTTTGGAGAGGGGTAAAAATCTATGCTTCAAAACGAGAAATACAGACTTCCATATTTTTCTTTTTTCGTATGAAACCACCCTGCTTTTTAAAAGGATTTAGGGGGAGCTAGAAGATTTTGCTACCTACAAAAGGACTTTTCAAACATCCTCTGAACGCAATTGTTATTTAGTATCCGCAATCACCCACTTATTATTCCCGGCGTCCCATAACAGGGAGAAGTTGACGGAACTGGATGTTTCTTGTCCGGTTTTCAGTATATATTTTAGTTGAGCAGATACAGTCGCTGTATCTGTATTATTTTTTACTAAACTTACTTGTTCAACTTCTACCTGTTGAACTTTACCTCCCCACCAGTCGATGTAAGAAAGATAACCATTGGGGTGAAGACGTTTATTGTTTTGATAGTTGGGGGATAACTCATTCCAGGCTGTTTGATATTGTCCTTGATTGATACTTGCGTAATAATCTTGTATAAATTCTTCTGGAGACGAGCGAGTGTTTTCGGGGTTTGTTGCTGTAGTTTCTTCAGGGGTAGGCGTTTGGCTAGTAACAGGTTCGGTAGTGTTGCTATCTGGTGTTTCTGGTGATACCGTTTCCTGTGGTTCTACAGTTTCTGAGGAAGATCTGGAGGTGATGGGAAAGTCGGATTGTGGTGTTGGTGTTGATTTTGACCTTGTGGGTGATTGTTCAGGTTCCACTGATGCTGTAGTTGGTTCGCTTGTTGAAGTAGTCGGTTGTTGTTTATTATTGAGGGCAAAACCAATAATTACAGATGCACCTATTAAAGCACCAACAATCCCGCCAATGAATATTCCTCTGTTTCCATTACCAGTATTTTGATTGATGGGAGGTTGATAGGAATTAGCTGGGCTAACGGCGAATGTATTTTGTGGTGTTTGCAAAGATGGTACTCCTGCTGGTGGTTGGTAAGGTGCAGTAGGAGGTGTATAGGGAACAGTAGGCGGAAATGGTGCAGTACCTGTGTGTAGGGCTTGTAACATTTCTTTAGCACTGACAAAGCGATCGCTGGCGTGGAATTGAATTGCTTTATCTAAAATGGCTGCAAAAGTGGGAGTTACATTTAAAGCATGTTGTCGCCACAACACTCCACCTGTGGCTGGATCGGTTCCCAATTCTTGCGGTACTTTACCTGTAATTAAATAAATTGCTGTTAAACCTAAACTATATATATCGCTAGCAAACATGGGGCGTCCGACAGTTTGTTCGCTGGGCATAAACCCTGGTGTACCAATTACAATTGACCTAGTAGAATTTCCAGAAGGAGTCATTACTGTTCCGACTGTTTCTTTAACTGCGCCAAAGTCAATTAATATTGGTTTGCCATCTGCATAACGAAGTAGGATATTATCTGGCTTGATATCTCGGTGAACAATGCCTTTGCTGTGGACATAATCAAGAACTGGCAAAATACTAGTGAGGATTTCTTTAACTGTACTCTCACTCATCAAGCCTTCTTGTTGCATTTTCGCTGTGAGAGTTTGTCCTTGAATATACTCTTGAACTAAGTAAAATTGCCCATTTTCCGAAAAGTAGGCATATAAGCGAGGAATCTGATCGCTACCATCACCCAGTTCTTCTAAAATTGCTGCTTCTCGTTGAAATCGTTGTTGTACTAACTGGTAAACCTGGGGATTATCTTGAATCGGTTTTAGTTGCTTAATGACACAGCGACGGCGGGAGGGCATTTGTGTATCTTCTGCTAAGAATGTTTCCCCAAATCCACCACCGCCAAGAGTTTGGATGACTTGATAGCGGTTATTGAGCAGCGTTTGCATAGGAGTGTGCCAGAATAATTGAGGCAGTTATTTATTTTACAAATTTTCTAATTGTTTTTGTCAAAGCGTGAGCATCCCAATTTTTTCAATATACCGCGCTTGGGTTTAAACCCTTAGCCGCTCTGTAATCTTTGATTCAGAGTCGGGTAGGCGAGAAACCGAGATATGTCACATGCTCCCGTATTATTTGAAAGGAAATGAAGCATTAAGTTTATAACTGCCAATAATTTGGTTAACGGTTGGTAGTAGTTCTTTGTATTGCTCGCTAGGTACAATGTAAGAATCTATGGAAATTTTGTCTTCTTGGGATTTGATAAAACTGTTAGCTGTCAGTGAGATAGAAGAATTTCCGCTTTTAGCTGTATAACTCCAAGTAATTCTGACACTGCCATCCTTTTGTCTGACAGGTTGCTCTGTGATAAAATCTTGTTCTTTAGCAGCAAATTTGTTAATAAACCGCTTCAAAATATTGGTTAGTTCTTCCTGGGTTGGGTTGTTTTGAGTATTGAAGACATTAACTTGAATGAGAGCATTTTCAGTTGGGTCAAGCCAATATATAATGACTTCGTTAGCATTGCTGTTATCTTTAAGATCCCAGCCTTCGGGAACATCGATAGAAAATAATCTTGTTTCGTAGGAATAGGTTTTTAAGTTACCTATTGTGACTCTTTGGGAGTTGCTAGTTGTGGTTTCTGAAGATGAAGAACTTGAAGAACTTGAAGAACTTGAAGAGCTTGAAGAACTGGGAGAAGAAGATTCACTAGGGCTAGGACTTACTTGAGTTGGTGTTGAGCTTGGTGTATCAGTGTCTTCTTGTTGTGAAGCAATACCGCCAATTACAGCCAATAGGACGATTAAAGCTCCAAAGCTAGAATAAACAATGATTCCTGCTTTTGTCCAAACTCTTTGATGGGCTTTAAAATCTTCAATGCTACGCCATTGACGACTTCTCCAAGCCCAAGTATTACCTTTTGCACCTAGTATAAAGGGCATAGGTATACCCACGTAAGGAACCCAAGATAATAGTCCGATCCAAACTTGGTTAGTGATACTCCATAAAGGTGACAACAAAAATGCTCCCCAGTTCCAACCTTGAATTTCTGGAGGTACGGGAACATCAGTATTAAATGTGCCACCTCCACCTAACAAACCAGAATTTGTGGTTGCAGCAGGTGAGACATACTGCTGAGGATTATAATTTCCGCCTGACCAATTAGGGTTAGAACCCACAGGGGTAATAACAGGTTGGATATGTTGAGGATTTTGACCACGTGAGTTGATGACTGTCGGGGGTGGGGAATATCCACCGGGGTTTGGTGATGCTGGTGTGTTGTATTGAGAAGAAGATTGTGTGGGGGCTACGTAATTATTAACAGCAGGATTAACAGCAGAAGATTGCAAAGCATCAATCATGTCTTTGGCGGTAGGGTAGCGATCGCCTGGATGATATGCGATCGCCTTATCCAGAATCATCCGCAGACTGGGACTAACATTCATCGCATACTGGTGCCACATGATTTCTGCGGTTCTGGGATCTGTCTGTAACTCCTGCGGCATTCTACCTGTTAACAGGTAAATCATTGTGATTGCCAAGCTGTAGAGATCGCTGCTGTAAACAGGTCTACCAGCCGCTTGTTCTGGAGGCATAAATCCTGGTGTACCGATGACAATCGAACTAGTAGGGTTTCCCTGGGAATTAACAACTGTACCCATCGATTCCCGTACTGCGCCAAAATCAATCAGTACAGGTACACTATCTGCATCCCGCAAAATTATATTATCTGGTTTAATATCCCGATGAATAATGTGTTTGCTGTGTACGAAGTTAAGAACGTATAACAAACTCTTGAGGATTTCCCGCACAGCACTCTCACTCATCACTCCTTCGGTATGTATCTTTTCAGCAAGAGTTTTGCCTTCCACATATTCTTGGACTAGGTAAAACTGACCTTGTTCAGCAAAATACGCATACAAATTAGGAATTCGGTTGTTACTGTTTCCCAAGTCCTCCAAAATGGCCGCTTCTCGCTGGAACCTGTCTTGCACCATTTTATGTATCTGTGGATTCTCCGTGACAGGCTTGAGCTGCTTGATCACACAACGACGACCTGAAGGCAAATGTGTATCTTCTGTCAGAAAAGTTTTACCAAAACCACCTTCTCCTAAAACTTTAACAATCTTGTAACGATTGTTGACAATAGTTTGTAACATTATAATACACAACCTTTATGTTATCTTTATTACTATATCTAGTAAGTCACTAGTACAATACAGTGGAAATAATTAGACCTTTGAAGATACAGACAATTTATTAAAGTTATTGTTTTTACCTTATACCTCCTGCCTCTTGACTGCTGATACTAGCTATCTAGTCATTCAAACAATTGAGCAACTTCAAATTACGGAATTTTACCAAGAATAAATAAACTTTGATTGAGTGCATCCACAGGTTATACCATCTCACTAGTTAAGCTCTGATAAGTACTTAGGCAAAAATATTTATGCTCTAGCGAGTCAATTTGATTTAGCTCTAACGCTTGCGATTGCGTCGTTACGCTCGGCTTAACTCGCAATGATGAATATATTTAATTTTGCTTAACTACTTACATTTAGCAACCAAGGAGACAAGGAGAACAAGGGAAGAAAGAGGATTTGTCTTAAAAGTTTTGTGAAATGGCATTGGCTACATGCTCAATAAGTGTCACATAAAATTTATAGTTGTTTTATTTGATAGTTTAATATACGAGAATTCATTGTTATTTTTTGGTGACAAATAATCAATAATTTTAGCTGTATAAAATCAATTTTTAAACTGTTCGATATACTTTTATAATTATCTTAAGCTGTTATGCATTTAAATTGTGATGACAGCGTCGCCTTTATTTTTGAGTTT
>NZ_JCACKS010000119.1:0-68533 GCF_059505505.1 Pelatocladus sp.
CCTCTCACCACTGACCTTTCAGGTACAGTGGGAGCCTCCTTGCGGCAATAGGTGATCTCTGTTTTATTCTTCATTCCTAGCTTTTTGCTGTATATTCCCAGAGTATACCAATTACGCCTCTAGGCGGTAAGATAGCATCGAAAGGGATTGGGAATTGGGGATCTGGAATCGGGGATTGGGGATTGGGAATCGGGGAACGGGGATTGGGGATTGGGAATCGGGGAACGGGGATCAGGGATTGGGGACAACATGGACAAATAAAGTAATTTTTCTCCCTACACTCCCTACACTCCCCACACTTCCCACACTCCCCACAAAGTACGGAAAATAATTTGGTTCCTCGTCTTCAGTCGCTTATACTCTTCTCCAGAGGGGAAAAACTCTGTTTGTTGGCTTGCTCGATTACAAAGTACAGCAAAATATGTGATTGCTGTTTGTTGTTGATTGCTTTGAAGAATGATCTAGCAACAAACAACGATCAACTACCAATTATCAACAAATATGGCAGCTGACGTCGCTGCTTCACAATCAGGAGTGTGTGAATGTACGAAAAAATTACTCCCCCCTCAACCGGAGCAAAAATTACTTTCAAAAATGGTGAACCAACTGTTCCTGACAATCCAATCATCCCCTTTATTCGGGGTGATGGTACTGGGATCGATATCTGGCCAGCAGCCCAAAAAGTTTTTGATGCTGCCGTAGAGGTAGCATACAAAGGCAAACGAAAAATTAGCTGGTTCAAGGTATATGCTGGCGATGAAGCTTGCGAATTATACGGTATATATCAGTATTTACCCCAAGATACTCTGACAGCAATTCAGGAATATGGTGTTGCGATTAAAGGGCCATTAACCACTCCTGTCGGCGGTGGTATCCGCTCGCTTAATGTTGCTTTACGGCAAATTTTTGACCTTTATGCTTGTGTGCGTCCTTGTCGGTACTATGCAGGTACACCTTCTCCTCACAAAAGTCCCGAAAAACTCGATGTGATTGTTTATCGGGAAAATACCGAAGATATTTATTTGGGGATCGAGTGGAAACAAGGTAGTGAAATTGGCGATCGCCTCATTTCATACCTCAACAAAGAACTTATCCCCGCAACACCAGAACACGGCAAAAAACAAATTCCCCTCGACTCTGGTATTGGTATTAAACCAATCAGTAAAACTGGTTCCCAGCGCTTGGTTCGACGCGCCATCAAACACGCCCTGCAACTACCAAAACACAAACAAATGGTGACTTTGGTGCATAAGGGTAATATTATGAAGTATACCGAAGGCGCTTTTCGTGATTGGGGTTACGAACTCGCAACTAGTGAATTTCGCGTCAGTTGTATCACTGAACGAGAATCTTGGATTTTAGGCAACAAAGAGAAAAACCCCAACCTCACCGCAGAAGAAAACGCCCGGATGGTTGATCCTGGTTTTGATGCTTTGACCGCAGAGAAGAAAGAGCAAATTGTCAAGGAAGTAGAAACTGTTCTTAACTCAATTTGGTCAACTCACGGTAATGGTAAATGGAAAGACAAGGTGATGGTCAATGACCGCATCGCTGATAGTATTTTCCAACAAATTCAAACTCGACCAGATGAGTATTCGATTCTGGCGACAATGAACTTGAATGGCGATTATTTGTCTGATGCAGCCGCCGCCATTGTCGGTGGACTGGGAATGGGGCCAGGAGCAAATATTGGCGATGAATGCGCGGTTTTTGAAGCTACCCACGGTACAGCACCCAAACACGCTGGCTTGGATCGGATTAATCCTGGTTCGGTGATTTTGTCCGGTGTAATGATGCTGGAGTATCTAGGATGGCAAGAAGCAGCAGACTTAATCAAAAAAGGTCTTGGAGATGCGATCGCCAACCGTCAAGTTACCTACGATTTAGCCCGGTTAATGGAACCACCTGTTGAACCTTTGAAGTGTTCCGAATTTGCGGAAGCAATTATCAAACACTTTAGTTAGATATTCAGCTTCAGTAGCGTGCGTTATGGCAAAGCCTAACGCACCTTTTTGATCAAACACAGTAATTATTTTTGATTTTGATTACAGAACCCCGACTTTTTAGAAAAGTCGGGGTTCTTGTTGTTCATGAATAATTTAGGACTACTACATACTCGATTAATAAGCATCACGTCTATGAACAATAGTAGTAATCATAACTTGACTGTTATTATCATCAACCTGATAAACCACTCGATAATAACCTATACGATAGCGATAGTAACCAATCAAATCACCCTTTAAGGCTTTAATATTGGGATGAAAACGCGGATTTTGTTCCAAATATGCAAAACATTTTGCTATTTTCTTTGCTAAAGCTTGATCAGCCGAAGCATAAACTTCCTGTGCTTCAGTTGATAAAACAACTTCATACATCTGAGCGGATATTTCTCCAGTTAGTTACATTACCTGCTGCAACATCTTTTTTATCACGCTCGAAGGATTCTATAAAGCCAGGTATATCAAGTAATTCCTGGGTTGCTTCTTCGCTTTCCTTCTCAGATAAATATGCAATAAATTCAGCTACCATTTGTAAGCGATCAGATGATAATCCATCTAAATATTGATTGATTTGCTGACGAATTGTGGTAATGTTCATAGTCTTTCTGGCATTCGGTTATCAACTATGATAGCGTTCGTAGAGTTACGACTGTGCCGAAAGAAGGCGGACAGAAAGTTAAATAAGTTTATTGTCAGTAAAATTGCTAACATACTTTCATCTTTTGAGGAAGATGCTAAAGCAATTTTAAAACCACATCCTAACTCAATATCTACTTCTGTATAAACTCAACATGAAAATTGTATTGAGAATACATCTGGTTTTGCTCGTGTCGGCTGTACTGAACGAGAAGAAGGGATTTTGGGGTTTTGGATTGCGGGGTATTTGTAGGTGTTATAAGTATTGTTTACTACCCCTTCATTCTTACAAATAGCTCCAAGCTCCAAACGGCTTTCAGGACAGTTCTTTATTTCCTGTGCATACGCAACTTCAGAAGTGCAACACAGGAGTAGCAAACCAAAAGTACAAAGAATGCTTTTGTTTATTTTCACTGCTGCTACCCTTGTCTGTAGTAAGCTGCTTTTGCTGATACCAATATCTTTACACCATTTTCCAAGTATAATAAACTACCCAGTCAGAGCATATAGCAACATTGTGCTTCTATAGTAATTATGTACTTAAACTTAGAATAAAATTGCTATTAACTACACTTTGACACCCAGGCGATCGCATTTTTTTAGTTTTTAGCTTAATCAAATAACAGTTATTTTGTATTATTGACAGCAAAAAGTAATTTACACTACATTACTTAGTCTTACTTTTAATCATAGATAGACACTGTATTAGTTAATTTTCAATTACTTTGATTCTTTTTAATATTTCTTTAGATATGTTTATATTCCTACTATAGCCAGAGGTAGATAACACCAAAATAAGAGGAAATATAGAAGAAAAAGGTTTTGTTTTGGAAGAGCCTTATTTTTTGAGTATTTTCTCATAAAATGACACATTTAATAAATATTTTGTTGTATGAATTGTTTATTTTCTGAAGAAAATTTGAATAAAACACAAATTCTTGTCGTTGACGATGTGATCGATAATTCTTTGCTACTGGCTACAATACTAGAGTCCGAGGGCTATCAAGTTGACATTGCTTCTGGTGGATACACAGCAATCGCCAAAATAGAAGCGAATCCACCAAAATTAGTATTGTTAGATTTAATGATGCCAGAACTCGATGGTTATGAGGTCGCCAAATGGATTCGACAGAACCAGCCTTCTGTTGCGATTGTCATAGTAACAGCCTATGATGAATTGCCAACATTTGAACAGCAGCAATTACAAGTAAATGGATTTCTACACAAGCCAATCAATATTGATGAATTATTGACACAAGTGCAAGCTCTCCTTGAGCCTGAATGAAGACAAGGGAGACATATCAGTGATCAGTTATCAGTTATCAAATTAAACTGGTCATTGTTAACTGATTAATCCCCAATCCCCAATCCCTAATTCCTAATTCCGTCTTTGTTGCGCTTGTTGTAATAATTGTTCAGCTTTATTTGTCCATTCGGGATTATTCTGAATTTTGTATAAATCTCTCGCGAATTGCAATACTTGTACTGCATCTGCGTACTGCTGTAATTGTATAAAAGCTAGTCCTGCACCATAATAAGCGTTGGGATAATTGGAATTAGCTTCCGCAGATTTTCTAAAGGCTTCTAGAGCTTCTTTTGACTTACCTTGGTTATACAAAACTGAACCAAGACTATAATAAGCTTCTGGATATTTTGGATTTATTTGTATGGCTTTACGAAAGGCATCTTTGGCTTGATCAATTTTGTTTTGTTGAAGATAAGATATGCCTAGATGATAGGCTGGTTCTGGTGCATTTTTGCTATATTCCATTGCTTTTTTAAAAGATGCGATCGCTTGATCCCAATTTTGTTGTTCCTCTCTGACCAACCCCAAGTTATAGTGAGCTACCCCCAGTTTGGGATCAAGTTCTATGGCTCTTTGTAAATAATCATTTGCTTGTTGTAAATTCTTGCCTTCTAACAATGCACCACCCAAATTCGCATAAGCTAAAGCAAACTGGGGATCGGCTTGGGTAGCGCGATAAAATGCATCCGCAGCAGATTGTAAATGTCCAGCTTGTCGTAGTGCTAAACCCAAATTGTAATGCGCTGGAGCGAGGCTGGGATCTAATCGGGTAGCTTGTTGAAAAGCTGCGATCGCATCTTGTATTCTCCCTGTTTGCACAGCTTGCAATCCCTGATTTAAATAGTCTGTAGCCTTGCTGGGAGCATTCTGTGCCAGTAAAGAACAAGGTAAAAATATCAAACTCACCAAAAAAGGCAAAAGAAAGAAAAAGAAAATATTGGGTTTGAAGCCCCTAAATTTATTTATGGGGATTTTCTTTTTACTTTTAACTTTTATCTTTTTACTTTTTAAGAATGTCCGAAGGCGATATTTATAGACTAATGCCTGCATATACTTTACTATCTTGCAACTACATTTAGTTACGTTCTATTAACAAAGATTTGGTAAGGATGGCAATATTTTTACTAAAGTACAAGTTTATATAAAAAAATTTATAGATTGTAATTATTAATGACCAAAATCTTACAACAAAATACGATTCTTTGCCGCTCGGTTAAAGGCGAGTTAATGTCAAATTAAAGACGGGATAATTTTCTAAATAACGGTTTTGAACTCTTCATAACTCAACTATTAGGCGGTTAGAAACATAGGCCGCAAAGGAGTTTTTATGAACGAAAAAGTAAAATCGGGTTCGCGAAATGTCGCAATTGTCGGCCCTTATTTGAGTGGAAAAACTACCTTACTCGAAAGCTTGTTATTTGTAACAGGCGCTATTTCCCGCAAAGGCAGCGTTAAGGATAGTAACACAGTCGGCGATAGCTCTCAAGAAGCACGCGATCGCCAAATGAGCGTAGAAGTCAGCACTGCTAACACTGAATATAATGATATCCGCTTCACCTTTATTGACTGTCCCGGCAGTGTAGAATTTGCTCAAGAAACTTATAACGCTCTCATAGGAGTCGATGCAGCAATTGTAGTTTGCGAACCAATCAACGAGCGCGTTCTCACTCTTGCACCTCTATTTAAATTCTTGGATGACTGGGAAATTCCCCACCTAGTCTTTGTTAACAAAATGGATCGGGCGAATATTCATGTTTTGGAAACACTGCACGCCCTCAAAGCTGTTTCTAGTCGTCCCCTAGTTGCCCATCAATACCCAATTATGCGGGGAGAACAGCTAATTGGTTTTATTGACTTAGTTACCGAACAAGCATATCACTATCATTCCGGCGCACCTGCTGATCCTGTTCCTTTTCCTGAAGAATTAAAAGAAGAAGAACATATCGCACGAGCAGAAATGCTCGAAGCTTTAGCAAATTTTGACGACCACTTACTAGAAGAACTTTTAGAAGACATTGAACCGCCCCAAGAGGAAATTCTCAAAGACTTAAAAATGGAATTAGGGGCAGATTTGGTAGTTCCAGTGTTCTTTGGTGTCGCCGAACAAGATTATGGAGTCAGACCCCTACTAGAAGCTTTAGTGCGGGAAGCACCAGAACCAGAAACTACAGCCGAACGTCGCTTAAGTAGCAGCAAAAAAAATGATGCTACTATTGCCCAAGTCTTAAAAACTTATTACACTCCCCAAGGTGGTAAACTTTCCTTAGTTCGGGTTTGGCAAGGTAAACTCACCGATGGTATTGTCCTCAATGGTGTTCGTGCTGGTGGTATTTATCATTTGATAGGACAACAGCTACACCAAATTAATCAAGTTGGGGCTGGAGAAATTGTAGCTTTAAGCCGGATGGAAGGTATCAAGACAGGAGATACATTATCTAGCGCTACTGCCAAAGAATTACCCAAAACTGGAAAACTTGAACCAGTTTATGCCCTCGCCATTATTCCCGAAAAACGCAACGATGAAGTTAAACTGAGTGGCGCTGTCACCAAATTATTAGAAGAAGACCCATCACTGGCTTGGGAACAACACGGCGATACCCACGAAGTTATCCTTTGGGGTCAAGGCGAGATTCATTTACAAGTGGCACTAGATCGCCTGCGCCGCAAGTATAATCTACCGATGACCACCCACTTACCGCAAATACCTTATAAAGAAACCATCCGCAAACCAGCTTCATCGGTTCATGGACGCTACAAACACCAAAGTGGTGGTCACGGTCAGTTTGGTGATGTTTATCTCGACATCCAACCTCTATCACGGGGCGAAGGCTTTAACTTCAAGGAAACCATTGTTGGTGGCGTAGTTCCCAAACAGTATATTCCCGGTGTAGAAATGGGTGTGCGGGAATTTTTAGCACATGGGCCTTTAGGTTTCCCGGTTGTAGATGTGGCGGTAACTTTAACTAACGGTTCTTATCACAGTGTTGACAGTTCCGAACAAGCATTTAAGCAAGCTGCCCGTGTAGCAATGCAAACCGGAATTACTCAGTGTCAGCCCACTCTCCTAGAACCAATTCTGCGAGTGCAAGTGACAGCTCCTACCGAATTCACCTCCAAAGTAATGCAGTTGGTAACTGGTAGACGTGGACAAATATTAGGTTACGAAGCTATCCATGACTGGCAAGGTTGGGATAGTGTTACAGCCTACTTACCACAAGCCGAGATGCATAATTTTATCGTTGAATTGCGATCGCAAACTCTCGGCGTCGGTTCGTTCCATTGGGAATTCGACCATCTCCAAGAAGTTCCTGATAAACTTGCTGAACGCATTTTAACTACTAATGGTAGTAATGGAGGTAATGGTAATGGTAAATAGTTTCGGATTTTAGATTTTGAATGAGTCTAAAATTCACGCCCTGTACTCCAAAAGTACAGGGCTATTTTTGCGACTATGCCGCAGTGGTCAATATCTTGTACTCTTATATCTAATGGTGAAGCTGTCATGCTTCAAAAATACAATAATTTGCGATCGCACCTGCGGAATGTGGGCTAAAATCGAATGACTCACTATCAAAAGCTGCTTAGGATTTCCACTACAGGTAAATTTTTGCACAACATCACTGCCAAAATTGAAGCAATAGTTGCAGAGTCAGGAGTTGAAACGGGACTTTGCACTTTATTTTTGCGTCACACTTCTGCTAGTTTGCTGATTCAAGAAAACGCCGATCCAGATGTACTCAGAGATTTGACAAATTTTATGGCCAAAATTGTCCCAGAATCAGCCCAGTATATTCACGATACTGAAGGACCGGATGATATGCCAGCACATATACGTACCGCCCTCACCCACACATCAGAAACCATCCCTATTAACAGAGGTCACTTAGTTTTGGGAACTTGGCAAGGAATTTACGTTTGGGAACATCGCCAGCATAGTCATCATAGAGAATTGGTTGTTCATATTTCTGGGTAGTTGGGGGTTGAGGGTAATACGGTTCCGGATAAGACCAAAAACCTTGTGTAGAGACGCGAAATTTCGCGTCTCTACATGACAAAATTATGACGAAAAATCTTTAACCGAACCGTATTGGGGTTGAAAAGACAAGGGAATGTGGGAAGTATGGGGAGACAAATAGTTGTTTTTCTCTATCCAGAGTGATGAAAGAGCGCTAATGACCATTGGCTATTGATCAACAAACAAGAAAATGAAAATTGCTGATTTAATCGCTTGGTTTGAAGAATGGGCAAATCCAGCTTGGCAAGAAAGCTGGGATAATTGTGGTTGGCAGATTGAACCGGGTATTTTAAAGGAACAAGCAAGGATTCTGATTTGTCTAACACCAACTTTGGCGGTAATGCACGAAGCGATCGCTTATCAAAAAGCTGGTATCCCTGTAAATCTAATTTTTGCCCACCATCCCCTGATTTTTAGTCCGCCTAAGTCTTTGTGTAGTGGAAACCCAATTGCGGAAATGGTGCGGTTAGCTTTTAGCCACAATATTGGAATTTACACTGCTCACACTAATTTTGATCAAGTTCAAGATGGTACTGCTGATGTTTTGGCTCAAATTTTGGAACTTCAACAAGTTTCTCCCATAGTACCCACGCAAGCAGGTTTGGGATACGGACGTGTAGGTGTTCTCCAACCTGCTTTAGTGTTGCAGGATTTACTAACAACAATTAAAGATAGACTACATCCTCCCTCTGTAATTTTCTCTCCCACGGCAGATTTACAGCAAAAAATTGACAGAGTAGCCGTTTTGGGAGGTTCGGGGGCTAGTTTGATTTCGGCGGTAGCCAAAACTGGCGCTCAAGTCTATCTAACTTCTGATTGTAAGTTTCATCAGTTTCAAGAAAGTCGCGATCGCGGTTTAGTTTTAGTTGATGCTGGTCATTATGCCACCGAACGTCCTGCTTGCGATCGCCTGGTGCATAAATTCCGTGCTTTAAATCTCGATTGGGTAGAGTTAAGTCAACAAGATGAGGATTTTCGTTTATTTATGTGCTAGCACTCTATGAATTTCGCTGATTAAGTATATGTAAAGTTTTTAATAAAAACTAATTTTTTTTACGTAATTTTACAGTTTTTATTGTATCGTTAATCAGAATGTATTATTTTGGAATTCCTTGCTTTATAGGCATAGATTATGATTTCAACTAACATAAATTTAAATTGTATTGAGGTCGTGCTTACATCTTCAAAGTATAAAAAATGAAAAACACTCAGTACTTGAATAATACTGTGATTTTAATCACCTTAAATCTAAACTCTAATCACTCTTACTTGCTGATCTCTATCAACTCAACAAAGATGAATATATTCCACAGTAGAAGAAATAATCGCCATATTATGACCTAATCACAATGATCCGCGCCCTTATTAAATCTGCCTTTCAAACAGGATATCTGAGTGTTGAATCCGAGGGTCTTCTTCATCAAATGCTGGCGACGAAAAGCTATAAACCAGAAGATTTAGCTGCTCTGTCAACATTACTAGATGCTGTTCATGCAGGTCGAATTAAGCGAGAGGCTTCTTCAAATTTGGTCATGGAATGTCCTAAATACAATAAAAAAAATTAAAAAACTAAGCATTGAGTAACGATTGACTAAGAAGATGCATGATTTTTTCAGCATTAGTTGTTTAAAAGCATGAAGGTTACTAGAGAATAAGCTAAGATCAATTACGTAGGGGTAAAAGTAAAGCCGAGTCCCTAGACTTCCCAGCAATACCAATGAATACAAGTAGGCAACTTCAACAACCGCAACCTAAGCTTGTTTTTGAGTATCTTTTATTACATAATGGTACTAAGGAATTACCAGCAAATACTATCAACCTGTTCAGGTTAACTCCTGAATTATGTAACTTCTATGAAGTTAACATTCCCTGAATGGCCCTAATAGGTGAGGGTGAGTTGGTGAATTTAATACAAGCCAACTTTAATTAATGATCCAAAATTCTTATTGGCTGATAACCATAAACAAATCTTGAGTTTGGATCACACAGAGCATTTTTGAGGGTTAATTTCATCAACCCAGAAAGATTGCTATTAATTGGGGAATAAAACCCACATGTTAACAGATTTAACTAGAAAAAAGGCAGAAGCAGTAGATGCTACACCGCAAGATTTATCAACTGTGTTGCGATGGACGGGAGGTATGTGTGTTCTTGCGGGACCAGCAACGCTGGATTGAACGCGCCCGCATCATCGACATAGAGGGAGATTTAGTGACCCTACGCTATGAGACAGAAGAGGAAGATGAAGTTTGCTCTTGGGAGGAGATGATTCGTCTCGAAAGTATTGGTGCCATAAACCAAAAATTAGCTTCCGTGCCACGTGGCAATGTTGAACCTCTATTAACTGAAGACTGTCCAGAGGTAGAACGTATCCGCAATCGGTACACAGATTCTAATCCAGACTAAGTAGTTATTAGTTATTGGTCATTTGTCATTTGTCATTCGCTTTCGACAAAAAACAAATGACTAAGGACTATTGTGACTATCATTTGGACGCTCAAAAGCCGGACAGTAACCATCAAGAGTTACTTTGAAATTATACAAAGGGGACGCGGGATTCCAGCACCGTTGTCCCCTTTGATGTCGGCAGGTTCCACAGCAGTCAACATCAGACCAAACATAGCGATCGCTACTTTGATTGAGAAGTTCTCGTTGCGATAATCCGCGTAATACCAGTTCTTCTCCTTGCCAACGAGCTTCGATTAAACCTGTATCAGCAAATTGTTGCCAACGGGGGTCGGCTGTAATCACATCAGGAAGCGCAATCGTTACAACCGTCTCTAACTCCGTCAGTTCGCCTTCATAATTTGTTTCCGGTGCTGCTGGTTGCAAAAAGGTTTCGCCAATCAGTAGTTCTACTATTGTACCTACTGCCGGAGAATGTACATGATAGCGATTTTGCAACTCCTCCAAGCTAGTCAAATCTGCCAAGTAGGTAGGAGTAGCATGAAAAAAGATCACATGCTGTGGTCGCAAATTATGAATTAATTGGGTTGTACCAGGACCATCACTGTGCTGGGCAAGTAAATAGTTTTCAATAGTAACTATTCCTGGAAAATGCTCATGATTAATATTTATATCAGTTTTTTCTGGTAACAGAATGAGCCAGGGTCCCGTATCAGGTTGCATATAATGACTCAGGTCAGTTGTAGAGTCAGTGACGATAATACAGGGATACTTACCAACAGTTGCACGTTTTTCTGGCTGCAAACGCCGGACACGAGGGCGTATCCGTTCATCCCAAAATAATGGTTGATGACGGGCAAAATTCTGTACTGAGGGCGGGAAGTGGGACAATAATTCTAAGTAAGTATCGCAGCCACTAGCAACAGCACCGTTAACCCAAATATCAAGGTCACGACCTGTAAAATGATGATGGCTGCGTAAAAGCATTAATAGTTCTTGACCCAATCCTAAAGCAGGTGTGGGCATGAGTACAGAATAGCGGTCAGCGATCGCACGATTAATTCTTTCTGCAAGTTGATTTTCTTGGTTGCGACGGTGAGGGTGGCGAGAAGTACCATAAGTTCCTTCAATAATTAGCACATCTAACTCTAAACCCCGCAATTCTTCTAAGCGCAAACCCTCCACTAAGCGTGAGTTAGACAAAAAAAAGTCACCAGTATAAAGTAATTTGTAAGTACGCTGTGGGGTAACGTAGGTAAATAAAATTGCTACAGCCCCTGGTAAATGTCCAGCAGGAAATAGTTCCACCACCAGACCATCTTTGAGTTCCAGTGGCGATCGCAAAGGTAAAGCCTGGCAAAATTGTGACAGTTGTTGACCTTCTTGATCAAGCCAATTTAACGGCAGTAACTTACTAGTGACTTCACTGGCGTAGATCGGTAACAAAGGAAAAGCCTGATGTAGCGTCAGCAAACCTCTGGCGTGATCTGGGTGAGCATGACTGACAAAAACAAAGTCAGCAGGTAGAGGTGAACTACCTCGACGTGCTGACTTTGTCACCCCTTTGAGTATTGGCGAAATATCTGCTAAACCGCAGTCCAGTAAAAAGCGGTGTGGTCCCATCCGTACCAAGAGACACACACCTTCTTCGGTATGGTTGACACCATAGGGTATACATTCCAATTCACTGGCTGTTTCCCCTGGATCAATACGAGAGGATGCTGAGTTGCGATCGCTCATGCTTTCCTCCCCATTGAACTTATTTTGATGAATATTTCCGACAAGCCAAGAACTGTTATAAGGATATTTATCACTTTATAGAGGGGCTAATTTACTAACTTGCGCCCCTACGCCCTTGGAAAGCGGATTTGCTATTGGGGAGGAAGTCTTCACAGAACCTATTTAACAGTTATCAGTTATCAGTTATTAGTCTTATGATGTGGGTTAAATTTACCACAAAAGCGTGGAGTGGAGAGCGTTGGTGGTACTTATAAGTTCCGCACCATAGCCTGATAACTGTTTACTGATTTCAAAAAATTTGAGTCATCAAAAGTTCTGATCAGACAGATTAGGGGCCGATTCCTTTAACTGTATTTCTATCAATGTGCAGAGCCATTGCCATGGTAGTTGTCAGAATCGTAGAAACCGTTTTTAGTTCCAAAGAACAAGCATGATACAGTAAAAATTGCTGTCAGTGCGATTAATATTACCTTTACATCCATTTTGCTTGTTGTCCTCTACTAAAATACTCTCTTCTATTATGTAAGTGATTTCGCAAGCGAAGTTAATTACAGGACAATCTCTACCATGTTTATGCTAATAATACAATGAGTTAATTTACTACAATCTTACTAATTGTAGAATTTTTCTTGCAGGCTGTCTATATATTTGGGGATTGGGGATTCTCCTCTGGAGAATCCCCAATGACTAATGACTAATGACACTTTGTAGTGTGGAAATAAAATTTGGATAAGAGACACTTGCTGCTTCTGCGCGGTGGATGGTAGTTTTACCAGTGGCAACTAAAGCAGCGATCGCCAAACTCATGGCTATCCGATGATCTGTATAACTATCTAAATCTGTAGCGACTAGGGGAGTACCACCTGTGATTTCCATTCCGTCAGGTAGTTCGGTAACTTTTGCTCCCATTTTATTTAGTTGCTGTGCCATCACAGCAATGCGATCGCTCTCTTTCACCCGTAATTCGGCAGCATCTTTAATTACAGTCGTACCTGCGGCAAATACTGCTGCTACTGCCAAAATTGGAATTTCATCAATCAGTCTGGGTATAATCTCCCCTGCGATCGTACAGCTTTGTAGGCGACCGGAGCGCACCCGCAAATCCGCGACTGGTTCGCCAGCAACTTCCCGTTCATTCAACAGTTGAATGTCTGCCCCCATCATGGCTAAAGCTTCTAAAATGCCTGTACGGGTGGAATTAACGCCGACATTCTCAATCACTAAATCTGAATTTGGTACGATCGCCCCAGCTACTAACCAAAAGGCGGCGGAACTGATATCACCAGGGACAACTACTGTTTGTCCAACCAGTTGAGCAGGGCCTGTAATTGTGACACTATTAGTTTGGGGGTCAATATCTAATTTTGCCCCAAACGTCCTCAGCATTCTTTCACTATGGTCACGGGAAAGGGCTGGTTCTGTGACGGTGGTTTGTCCTTCTGTTAACAAACCTGCTAGCAAAATACAGGATTTGACTTGAGCAGAAGCAATGGGAGAATGGTAGTGAATAGGTTTGAGAGCCTGTCCAGAAATTGCCAAGGGTGCTAAAGAAGTACCTTGACGTCCCCAAATTTGCGCCCCCATTTGTTGGAGTGGCTTCACTACACGCGACATAGGACGCGATCGCAAAGAACTATCACCTGTAACAGTAAAAAAGCGTCCTGGATGGGATGCTAATAATCCCAACATTAATCGCATTGTTGTACCGGAATTACCAGCATTCAACACATCTGCTGGTTCTTGCAAATTTCCCAGACTAATACCTGTAACTGTTACTAATTCACTATTCAACTCGGAAATTTCAGCCCCCATCGCTTGGAAACAGCTAGCGGTGCTACAAGGATCTTCACCCAAAAGTAAGCCTTTGATTTGGGTTTGACCTTGAGCGATCGCACCCAACATCAAAGCACGATGAGAAATAGATTTATCTCCTGGAATTTGAATCCGACCTTGTAAAGATAATCCAGAAGCAGGTGGCTGAATGACTAAGTTTTGCGAAACGTTTTCTTTAGTTTCTACGGTTATAACAGAAGGTGACATTAGGATAAACTGGCTTGTGACTGTATAGGAAGTTGATCAATAGCAAAAGTATTAACAGTGATCAGTGATCACTGATCAGTTATCAGTTGTCAACTAGTAACTGTTCACTGTTAACTGTCCACTGTCCACTGTTAACTGTTCACTTGTCAGTAATTCGACAAAACAGTAATAGTTTACGTGTTTATGGATAGTAGCATTTGAATACTTCAGGAAGTCACGCTTTGCGCTTCTACAACTACTCTCACTTCCTTATAATGTAACCAGCAAGTTTCCCTGAGCTGAAAACAGCTCAAGCACAAGTGTGTTTACTTTGATTACAGCACATTGCAACTACGTAAACTATCATTGCTGAAGCTAAATTTAGAAAAAGCCTGATGAAGGCTTTATAGATTGGTATCTTACTTGTTTTAAGCCCGATTTGTCCAGCCTATCAAAGCCTAGCTAAAGAACATTCAGTTGCTTACCATTAATTGCCGATCCCCTGATTATTGATTTCGTTTTACTCCTTAGCTTTTAGCCTCTATCGCTCCCATGCTGACACATCACCGCAAGCCCGTGTGCTTATCACTGATTTCTACAGATCTGCCATTTTGGTCTGTTGTTGAAACTGCCGCAACGTTGTATCAAAAAGATCGCGATCGCTTTCATTTACTATTGACAGCACCGACTGTCACTAACAGTAAAGAAGCACTGAATCCCAGTAGTCCGAGAGTGTTATGGCTAGAGATTTCTCCCTACCGAGTAACCATGACTATGCAAGGAAATGCTCAGTTGAGCTATCGGCATTTTTGGGAACGAGGTGTATATGGGATTACTCGCTACTGGTTGCCGACTGAGTCCCTACAACCTCATAAACCAATTCGTCTACGTAATTTTACTCGTAGTCTAGTTCTGAATGGACACCCATTGCCGGAACATTTACGGCTAGAGTATGAGTTATGGGCAGGAAAAGTTCAACTGGGATGCTACATTCTCAATTTGGAAATACATCATTAATTTGTTTGTTGTTGGTTAGTGGTTAGTGGTAAAAACAACTACTAACTACTAACTAATATCAACAGACGTGTAGACGCTCGTAAGAGTATAATCGCGTCTCTAGCTAACTGATAACTTATTCAAACTAATCCAGAACGCAAGGCTACAACTGCTGCTTTTACGCGATCGTCAACTGATAATTTATTCATAATTCCCCGGACATGGGTTTTCACTGTATTGGGACTGAGGTAGAGTTTTTCGGCAATTTCTGGGTTACTACAACCTTCTACTATCAGTTTCAATACTTCTAATTCGCGTTCAGAAAGGTTAGCAATATTTCCTTTAGGGGAAGGTGGTTTGAGATTTTCGATGACTTGTCTAGCAATTTGAGGATCAAGGTAAGTTGCACCTTCAACAGCAGCTGCGATCGCACTTAAAAGTCGCTCTACACTTGCTCCTTTAATACAATATGCATCAGCACCACTAGATAAAGCAGCAATAATTTCTGTTTCTGTTTTGTGAGACGTTAGCATCACCACGTGAGTGTTGGGTAATGCAGCTTTAATTTGTTGTGTCGCCGCAATCCCATCTAAACGGGGTAAGCCAATATCCATCACCACCACATCTGGTTTAAGTTTCAGCGCTGTTTGTACACCCAAATAACCATCTTCAGCTTGTCCGACAATTTCCAATTGGGGATGCGCCATCAGTGACTGTTCTAAACCCAATTGCATCATCGGATCATCTTCAACTATTAAAATCCGCAATGGTGCAGCATCTGGAGACAGATTAATAGAATTATCAATAGACATTTTTATCAATTTTGAATTTGCCATTTACTAATGACGATTGACCAATGACAAATGACCGAACAAGGCAAAAGTCACTTCCTAAGAAAAAGAATAATGGTCACAAGCCCCTAAATTTATTTATGGGGATTATCTTTTTACTTTTTACTTTTTACTTTTTACTTCTTAATAACTTTATTCTTCCACGCGATATCCCAACTCAGCCAAACGGATACGAGACTGACGCCATTTTGGTTGCACTTTCACAAATAATTCTAAATAAACTTTGCCTGCAATTAACTTTTGAATTTGTTCTCTGGCGGCGCTACCAACAGCTTTCAACATCGATCCACCTTTACCAATGAGAATTCCTTTTTGAGAATCACGTTCGACATGAATTGTGGCGAGTACGCGGGTAATAGTTGTTGTTTCTTCGACTTTATCTATAGATATCGCCACAGAATGAGGAATTTCTTCACGCGTTAACAACAAAATTTGTTCTCGAATCAACTCGCCCATAATAAAGCGTTCTGGTTGATCGGTTACTAAATCAGGAGGATAGTAGTAAGGGCCTGGTTCTATATTGTGAATCAGTAATTGCTGTAGTTTGCCCAATCCTATACCTGCTTTGGCAGAAAATTTTACTGTTTGCCATTGATAAGCATTTGCCAATTGCGTGTAACTTTCATCTATATCCAGAGAATCTGCTGTTTGTTGATCGATTTTGTTTAAACCCAAAATTACGGGTGTACTGCTGCGACTCAGCAAATCAGCAATGTAGCGATCGCCTGCACCACAATTTGTCGTAGCATCAACCACAAACAGCACTACATCCACAGATTCAATCGCTATTTTGGCATTCTGCACCAGCACTTCACCCAATTGATGATGAGGTTTATGAATTCCTGGTGTGTCCACAAAAATTAATTGTGCCTCTTTTGTGGTTAAAATGCCCCGCAATCGATTGCGTGTAGTTTGGGCTACTGGTGAAGTGATGGCTATTTTTTGTCCTACCAATTGATTCATCAACGTAGATTTACCGACATTAGGACGACCGACAATACCGATAAAACCTGATTTGAAACCAGGAGGAGCCTGTGGAATCATTACTTCCCTTGCAAAAGAGAAGATGTCATTATTATTACTAGTCACTTGTGACTCCATTTACTCTACGTTTGTAATTAGTAATTTGGTGTGTAGAGACAAAAGAAACATAGAATCACCCTGAAGTTTTTAGCTATTGCCTTTGCTTTAGTTTAATCCACTACTAAATATATTTAACTACCAAATAAATTTCACACACCAAATATCAAAACTTATAGCCCAGTCAATGTTAAGATTCACTAACAAAGCCAAATTAAATAATACCCTAGTTCTAATTACCTATAAAGTAGATATTTATTTATGAGTATATATATTTGTGTATATTTGTTGAATTATGTCCAAATATAGTAATACGTGTAAAAATTAGATCCCCGACTTCGCAAAAGTTGTCGGGGATCTTTTTGTCCACGAATAATTTAGGAATGCTATTGCAGTTCTAAATTATTCCCAGTACAAACTCCCCTTCATTCACAGCTTGATTTGTTGCCACATCATACACTAGTCCATTTTGCTCAGAATAAATATCAATTACTTGAGGTAGCTTACCTGCTTTATTGAAACTCAGAATTTGATAAAGTTTCTGTCCAGCTTTAATTTCACTTCCTAATTCAACTCTCGATTGAATCATTCCACCTGCTGAAGCATAATATTTCTGAATCTGACTTCTGGCTTTAAAAGTCATTTCGTGATTTTCACTATTTGCTAAAGGAAAGTCAGTGATTTTTAGCACTCCTTTAGAGGCTAAATAGTTTTTGATTCCTAAAATTCCCTTAGCCACAGAATCAGGATTCATTTGCATACCCATACCTAATTCCAGTGTCCAGGCCTCCACATCAAACTTGATATCTCTTCCTAGTTGTTGAAAAGTTTTTTCTAATGCTAACCAAGGTTTAATAAATGCTTCATCAAAAGCATCACCGTCATATTGATCAAGCACGACCCCTAAATTGAGCAAAAAATATTTTGCACTATCTTCTCGATTTGGGAAGTAATAAAGGTAATTTAAACCTTGATTGGTAGAACTATGTAAATCAATTAAGTAATTAGCATCTAAACTCAGAGATTGTAGTTTGTAGCGAAAAATCTCAGTATAGGGTACACCACTAGGAGAATTAATTTTTTCTAAAAGTTCTGTGAATCTTTGCTGAATTAAGGCAAGATAATTTTGTTTGACGACCTCCCATTTTACATGAAGTTGAGATTTAGCAAACACCGCTAAATCATCAGCTTCTTTTTCATAATCCCAGAAGATACGGTTCCAATCCTTAGCCTCATAAACACAGTATCTACCGGGAGAAAAATGATGCACACGAGTATTCGTTCCCATTGGATTACAGACAGGAACTAAGCAAATTTCTCCCACTAAATCAGTATCATTGAGCGTCAGTAAAAACTCAATTAACTGATAAATTACTGCATTACCAGCGATTTCTGCACCGTGTAAATTAGATTGAATGTAAACTTTTTTGCCTGGATAAGCACCAACAAATTTATATACTTGTAGTGATAAAACATCGCCAGAAGCCATTTGGCGTAGAGGAATTGTAGAAATATTTGGAAGCATTTTAGGGAAATTGGGGTTCGGGGATCGAGGACAAGGGAGTGTGGGGAGACAAAGGGGAAGGGGATCGGGGATTGGCTTTTGTGTGTCTACATGGATGGTCGATTTTTTTATATCCTTATTGGTTCAAGCTTGGATTTTCCTGTTTGAAACCAGAAGTTTCCTGTTTCAAGCTCGGATTTTCTTGTTTGAAACCTGAAGTTTCTCGTTTCAAGCTCGGAGTTTTTTGTTTGAAACCAGAAGTTTCCTGTTTCAAGCTCGGAGTTTTTTGTTTGAAACCCGAAGTTTCTCGTTTCAAGCTTGGATTTTCTTGTTTGAAACCCGAAGTTTCCTGTTTCAAGCTTGGATTTTCTTGTTTGAAACCAGAAGTTTATCGTTTCAAGCTAGTCTCTCACCGGAAAATCCCACAACCTTTGCACGAAAATATGACTCCTCCTATACTCCTACACGGGAGCATCCTAAATGTTCAAAAAACCCTAAGATTGAAATCGCTGAAGCAGACTACTTAATTTATTTGAGTCGTATAAAGACGAGTTGTGCTATTAACTAAGGGTTTAAACCCCAATACGGTTCAGTTAAGGATTTTTGGTACAGAAAATTGGTGTTAGAGACGCGAAATTTCGCGTCTCTACAAAGAATTGTGGGCTTAACTGAATCGTATTGGTTTAAACCCTTAGCTGTATATTGAAAAATTGGGATACTCTCCCCCCTACACTCCCACACAAATTTTCAAGCTAGACGGTCATATGATAAATCACACAACCAAGACATGAAAATCTAATCCCCAATCCCCAATCCCCAACAATAAACATTAATTTTTGCTCTAAACCAATGCAATCTCAAATCATTATTCCACAACCTCTCCAACCTGGCGATTTACTACGAGTCATAGCGCCTAGCGGTGCTTTGCGAGAACTGACGACATTTGAACGGGGAGTAGAAATTTGGCGATCGCGCGGTTATCGAGTAGAAATAATCCCAGAGATAGATGACAGATGGGGCTATCTAGCTGGTAACGACGAAAACCGTCGTCATCACCTAGCATCAGCATGGCAAGATCCCGAATGTCGTGGTATTCTCTGCGCCAGAGGTGGTTTTGGTAGTACCCGGATTTTGGAAAATTGGAATTGGGAAGATGTGGGACAGGGGGGACAAGGGGGACAAAGTGCTTCGTTTTCTTCCTACACTTCCCACACTCCCCACACTCCCAAATGGATCATTGGCTTTTCCGACATCACTGCTTTACTCTGGAGTCTTTATAAAATCGGGATTTCAGGTGTACATGCGCCTTTGTTAACCACCATCGCTGATGAACCAGAGTGGTCAATTCAACGCTTATTTGATTGGGTAGAAGGACGTTTTGTTAATGCTTTAAAAGGTTGTGGTTGGGGAGGTGGTGTCGCTAATGGTATCCTCTTACCAGCAAATCTCACTGTAGCAACTCATCTGATGTGTACACCCATTCAACCGAATTTAGATGGTGTCATCCTGGCTTTTGAGGATGTGACAGAAGCGCCTTACCGTATCGATAGAATGCTGACACAATGGCGGATGAGTGGTGCTTTGTCTAAAGTTCGTGGTATTGCTTTGGGTAGCTTTACTAAATGTGAACCACCAGCAGGTGTTTTTAGTTTTAGTGTGGAAGAAGTTTTGCGCGATCGCTTGGGTGATTTAGGAATTCCCGTTGTCTCTGATTTACCCTTTGGTCATGAAGCACCAAATGCAGCTTTACCCGTCGGTGTGGAAGTAACTTTAGATGCAGATCAAGGAATATTAGAAATTGTCAATTAAACTATTGCCAACAGCGATCCAGAAATAGCTTATAATACCCAAGTTGTCCTCAAGTGATAAATTTTTTGAGGAATTAATTGCATGGCTAAACAATATGTATCTACCGGATATTTACAACAGCATGACAGCAAGCTATATGCTATTTTTGCTTGGAGTCAAAGACAAGCGGAAATAGTTCCAGCAAAATCATGGCTGACTGTAATGGAGATATTTGTTCACGAACATTCTCTGGAAAAAGCCTATAAAATATTTCAAAAAATTAAATTAGCTCCAACTCTCAATAAAGTTATAGAAGAAATAGATAAATATAAAGATTTACTTGCCAATGCCATAGTATTTATAGCAGATAGCCAAATTACAATTTATGGCAAAGGATTTCGGAGTTTTATCGAAAAAGATATGCAGTTTGAACTTGGTTCATTAAGTCAAGAAACTTACCAAGTTCTCCCGCAATTATTTGCTCATCTACAATTAGAAGATGACCTGGAAAAAATTGAGAATATAGAAGACTTTTCTAAATTAGTTGAAAAGCTAGAAAATCTAGGTTTATTATCTCCTGCTACAGGCTCTATTGATTGGGGAGATTTGAAAAAGACAGTTCCTATTTGTCAAGCATTTGGGTTAACAAGAGGTACTCCTGTTGATCGCTACTATCTCAGTAAATTTATTGATGATGTTCATGCACAAGTAATTGGCAATATTTTAGAAGTAGGTGGTATTCCCAAAGATAAAGATTTTTATCAAATGAATCCAGGTAGTTCCTATCGAATTCTCAATTTAGAATCAGGTCCAGGGGTAGATATAGTCGGGGATGTTCATGATGTATCTGCGATCGAACCACAGTCTTTAGATTCAGTAATTATTTTCAATGTTTTAGAGCATTGTTACGCACCGTGGATTGCTATTGAAAATATCTATACTTGGCTAAAAGATGGTGGAAAATGTTTTGCAATGGTTCCAAGTTCGATTCGAGTTCATGCGACCCCGGTTGATTATTGGCGACCTTTACCAGATGCTTTCGCTTGGATGTTTAGAAATTTCTCCCAACAGAAATTGTATGTTTACGGCAATCCAATTACTGTCATAGCTAGTTATCATGGAATTGCTGTCGAAGAATTAACCCCAGAAGAACTAGATGCTTTTCATCCAGATTATCCCGTCGCAACTTGTATAGTAGCTGAAAAGTAAATTTAATTCCATTTTCGATAGCAACGTGCAAATGTGTCATAAGGTTGAAAAATTTCAATAAAATTGCTCTGAAGATTACGGAAAAAAGCATCTACTAGCTGAGGATCATCTAAATGAAAAGGATGTTCTTGATTGAAACCTTTAGAGAAAAACCAGTTGAGAATCATCTTACCCTCAGATGTGAGAATTTGATGAAACTTTAGTAACTGCTGACTTGGGTCTGGTAAATGTTCTAAAACATCAAAGCAAAGAATCGTTGTAAAAGTTTCGTTAGCAGGTATTTCTGAACAAAAGCGGATTTTGTCACTTAGTCCCAATTGAGTAGTTCGATAACGCACAAAATCAAGATTTATCGGATTAATATCACAATAAATTACTTCTGTAACTTGAGGACAACAAGCAGCAGCAATCGCATGAGTACCAATTCCACCCCCAAAATCCAACACTTTACCTTGAGCATGATCTGCAATTAGCCGTAGCATATTACCAAGACGTTCATGAATTGATAAATGCCATGCTCCTAAATCAAATAAATAAAGCTCTTTAACTTTATCTTGATAAAAAGCCGTTGCTTGTTCCCAATCAAAATCTTTATGACCTAAATCAGCCATTTGTTGTTGACCAGCTGCTAACTTACTCTCCAGTATTTCTGCATCTATATCTAGAAATTCTTGGAGATGTTGTTTTAAGCTAAATGAATCTTGCCAATAACGATTTAAAAAAGGTAAAACAGGTTGTTGAATCATAGTGTAAATATTTTTCCTTGTGAGCAATGATTTTAAGAAAATGTTTTTAATTTTATTGACAATACTAATTCTTTTTATTAATTTTGACTATTGATTATTAATCCAGATTTATCAGAATTGATAATCCGAGTCAAGAGTATTTTAATTAAAATATTTATATATGCCTGCAAGAGATATTTATCATGATGCTGTTAAGAATGCCTTAATTCAAGAAGGCTGGATAATTACAGATGATCCCTTACATTTAAAGTGGGGTCAAAAAGATATGTATGTAGATTTAGGAGCCAAACAACTTTTAGCCGCAGAACAAGGAACGAAAAAAATAGCTGTAGAAATTAAAAGTTTTGTCAGTCCTTCAGAAATGGCAGACCTTAAAGAAGCCATAGGAGGATTTATTATGTATCGTGCTGTTATCCAACGCTTGGAGCCAGAAAGAACATTATATTTAGCAGTGCGCGATAGTGTATTTACAGCTTTGTTCTCTGAACCAATTGGTACACTTTTAATAGAAACTGAGAATCTCAATTTGCTCGTTTTTAATCCAGAGACTGAGAGGATTATTCAATGGATATCTTAGATAAATATCGACACATTATCAAAGAGGTATTAGTACCCTACACACAAATACCTTATTCCTACGGGGATATTAAATGTAAAGCAGTTTTTGATAGTGATTCGGACAGTTATTTACTAATAACTCTAGGCTGGGATGGTGTCCAGCGAATTCACGGTTGCTTAGTTCATATTGACATTATTGATGGCAAAATTTGGGTGCAACGAGATGACACAGAAGATGGTGTTACCTATGAACTAGTAGCAGCAGGTATTCCCAAAGATAAAATTGTCTTGGGATTTCACCCGCCTAATGTCAGACAACATACGGGATATGCTGTTGCCTAAGTTTAAAATTAAGATACTACGTGTTCAATAATATCAACAGCACGAGTCACTCCTCCTGCTTGTTTAATTGCAGTTTGTAATCTTAAAGCATTTTGTTGATAAGATTTCTGCGTCAACACTGCTTGAATAGTTTGACGCAATCTAGCAGTAGTCAAATTAGAAGTATAAATAAATTTTCCTACACCAGTCCAAGCAATACGTGCTGCTACTCCTGGCTGGTCATTAGTGATAGGAATAGCAACTAAAGGTACACCATTAGATAAAGATTCCAAGGTCGTATTTAGTCCTGCATGAGTAATAGTCAGACTAGCTTTTTGTAGCAGTTCTAGCTGTGGTGCATATTTCACAACTAAAGGTTTTCCTGGTAAGTTTGGTAATGCTTCTGGTTCTAATCCACCACCAAGAGAAATCACCAGTTGAACATCTAACCCCATACATGCTTCTGCAATTTTGTAAAAAATATGATTGAGGCGATTTTGTAGTGTTCCCATTGAAGCATAAATTAGGGGTTGATCATTCAATTTTTCAAAGGGAAAATCAACAGGTTTTCTAGCTGTATGGTCAAAGTGGGGGCCTGTGAAGTGGAGTAACCTGGTCAATTTAGGTCTTGGATATTCAAACTCTGCGGGTTGCTGACTTACTATTGCTAACTTTGAGACAGAGTAAAAATCATTAATATTAGAGCAAGCAGGTAACTTCCATTGACGACGACATTCTGAAATTATTTCATGGATAGATTTTGCAGAGTTAAGCATTAATTTATAACCAGCAGCGTTACGAAGTTGCGCCCACCAAGATGGGTTATATTTCCAAGTTGTAAACACTGGAGGAATACAATTATCAAAACCATTTACTAGTGCAGAACAAGCTGTAACAAAGGGAATATTTGAAAAGTCGGCTACAGTACTTCCTCCAAATAGACATTCATCAATTATTAACGCTTCTATTCCAGCTTCTCTAATAACTTGTGGTGCATCTTGTAAAAATAAAGCAGTTGTTTTTTGAGATAAGCTAGTAGTGTAGCGCAAAGCAGCCAACCCGTTTAGTTCTCCCAATCGCTCATAAAATTTGGCTGTTGTACCTACAGGAAACTCAGAACCTGATATAGCGCGAAATTCTAAACCCGCAGCTTGAGCATAAAGTTCTGCATCAGGCATACCCAAAACAGTAACACGATGACCACGCCTTTTTAGTTCACGCCCTAAAGCTGTCATGGAATTAAGATGTCCAGTTGCAGTAGGGCAAATAGTGCCAAAATGAATCATACAAAATAGAAGTACTGAGCTTTATATAGCAGTCCGAACTGAATTGTGAGAAAACATGTAGGTTGGATATCAAATCTAAAAATAAAATTTTATTCAGCCCTGGCGATTATAAATCGCGGCTACACAAACCAAACCCGCCTGCGCGGGTTATTTTGTTTATTCCACTTATACCATTTATTTATATACATCTTCATAAAGAAATGGTATAAGTCCTAAAAAAGTAGAAATTTGATAGCATATTTCTAAGTAAAAAATAGTTAGAGTTTCTTAAGAATGAGTAATGTGCTTTTTGATTTCACTCCTGAAATATCAGTCATTCTTTGTACTTATAACAGAGAAAAATACTTAAATAATTGTATTAATAGTGTTATTGCTCAGACCTTTAAAGATTGGGAACTGATTATAGTGGATGATGGTAGTCAAGACAATAGTTTTGATATAGTCAATATCTATCTACAAAAATTTAGACAGATTCGTTATATTAAACATCAAAATCGGAAACTTGCATATTCTAAAAATATCGGAATTCAAAGCTCATTTGGCAAATATATAACATTCATTGATAGCGATGATGTCTACAAACCAAATCATTTAGAGTCAAGGCTAGAATTTATGAAAGCTAATCCCGATGTTGATTTGATTGAAGGGGGATTTTTTACAGAAGAAGAAATTTTTGTTGCAGATTATTTTCAACCAGGAAAAACAATTAATTTGCGTGAATGTGTTCTCGGCCCGACATTTTTTGGAAAAAGACAAGTATTTTTGGAGTTACAGGGATTTGAAAATATTGCTTATGGCGAAGATACAGATTTTTGGCATCGAGCGGTAAAATTATTTAAAACTCGAAAAGTCACTCAACCAGAAACTTACGTTTATACAAGAGCTGAAACTAGTATTACCAAGAGTGTTATAGAAAAATTTTCTTCATCTAGCTAAGTAAGCTCGCACAAATAATACTAACTAGTTCAAAAAACACCTGCGATTGAAATCGCAGTCTGATAGTTCAAGTCTGCTTCAGCAGACTGTTTGATTTTATGAAGTCGTCTTGAGACGACTTGCGCTATTAGCAAAGAGTTTAAACCCTTTGCTTTACGATATTTTGAAAAAATTGGGATGCTCCCCTTAAATACTTGGCATGGATATTATCATTTTGCTTTGGCGATCGCACATCAAAAAACTTTTTCATTACTTTACCAGCTACACTAAGCAAGCTCTCGTTTTGGGGTTGATCCTGAGTTTGTGTCTGGTATTATCTAGCTGCGAGAAACCAGCACCTCAAGACAACGGAGTCATTCATCTGACATTATGGCAGTCAATCAATCCCCCTACAAATCGTGATGTTTTTCAAAAGCTGGTAAACAAATTTAATCAGATTCATACTACTATCAAAGTCGAATCTGTCTATGCAGAAGGATTACCAAAAGTATTGACAGCAGTTGTTGGTAATGTACCTCCAGATATTCTGACATTTTACCCCCAAGTGACAGGTCAGTTCGTAGAATTAGGAGCAATTCAACCCTTAGATGAATGGCTAGAAAAATCGCCTGTAAAATCTCAAGTTGTCCCCAATTTATTTGAAGAATTGCGCTTAGATGGTCAAACTTGGTCAATCCCTTTGTATACTAGCAATATGGGGATTTTTTATCGACCAGATTTATTTAAAGCTGCGGGAATAACTGAACTACCAAAGACTTGGGAAGAGTTACGACAAGTTGCGAAAAAATTAACTATAGATCGTAATAGTGACAATCGCCCCGAACAATACGGAATGTTATTACCCTTGGGAAAAGGAGAATGGAGTGTATTTAGCTGGTTCCCGTTTTTATTGGGTGCGGGGGGAGAGATTGTCAAAGATAATCAACCAGATTTGATGAACAAAGGAGCGATCGCAGCTTTGCAATTCTGGCAAGATTTAATTAAAGATGGTTCAGCCAAATTATCTGCACCAGAACGAGGATATGAGGAAGATAATTTTATCGCTGGTAAAGTAGCGATGCAGATTACTGGCCCTTGGACTTACATTATGAAATCTGATGTTGATTTTGATGTATTTCCCATACCTGGAAAAGTTGAGCAAGCTACAGTCACAGGTACGGGAAATATGTTTGTAATGAAAACTACGCCAGAAAGAGAGCAAGCTGCATTTAAGTTTTTGGAATACGTCTTGAGTGAAGAATTTCAAACAGAGTGGAGTATTGGCACAGGTTTTTTACCAGTAAACATTAAATCTGCTCAAAGTCAAGCTTTTCAAGAATTTATCAGCCAAAAACCAGTGTTAAAAATGTTTTTAGAGCAAGTGTCTGTAGCACGCGCTCGACCAATTATTGCTGGTTACAGTCGTCTTTCTGATAATCTGGGGAGAGCGATCGAGGCTACTTTGTTGGGTGAGTCTCCTGAAAAAGCTCTCAAAACTGCTCAAGAGCGTTTGGATATGATTTGGGGGAAGTAAGGGATCGGGGATTGGGGATTGGGAAATAGGGGATCGGGGATCGGGGATTGGGAAATAGGGGATTGATTCTTCTACCAGCTCCAAGCTCCCTCGTTCCCCTTCTCCCGATCCCCGATCCCTTACACCCTTACACTCAATCTATCCAAGACAAAAGCGTACTCAAACGCCAGTTCTTTAAGACTTTCGTAACGTCCAGATGCGCCACTGTGTCCTGCACCCATATTAATTTTCAACAGGAGAATGTTGTCATCTGTTTTGAGTTCTCGTAGTTTTGCTGTCCATTTTGCAGGTTCCCAATACTTAACACGAGCATCGTTCAAACCTGCTGTAATTAACATATCTGGGTAAGTTTTCGCCTCGACATTATCGTAGGGCGAGTATGATTTCATGTAGTCGTAATAGACTTTATCGTTGGGATTTCCCCATTCTTCCCATTCCATTGCTGACAAAGGTAAAGAAGTATCAAGTATGGTTGTGACTACATCTACAAAAGGTACATCGGCAACTACAACTTTAAACAAATCAGGACGCATATTGACTACTGCTCCCATCAATAAACCGCCAGCGCTACCACCAGAAATAGCAAGTGCATTACTTGTTGTCCAGCCTTGGGAAATGAGATATTCTGCACAGGCAATAAAATCTGTAAAGGTGTTCTTTTTGTGCAAAAATTTGCCATCTTCATACCATTTGCGTCCCATTTCTGCACCACCACGAATATGAGCGATCGCAAATACAATTCCCCGCTCTAATAAAGATAGTCGAGTTGAAGAAAAATATGCTGGGGAATTTACTCCGTAAGCACCATATCCCGTCAGATACAAAGGATTGTTACCATCTTTTTTGATTCCTTTTTTATAAACAATAGATATGGGAATCTGTGTACCATCAGGAGCCAAAGCCATCAATTTTTCACTGTTATATAGAGTTCTGTCGTAGTCTCCCAAAACTTCTGTTTCTTTTTTCAATTCCCGCTCATTTGTTTCCATATCATAATCAAATACGGATGGCGGCGTAATTAAAGAAGTGTAGTGTATCCGCAAAATTGTAGTGTCAAATTCTGGATTACTACCTTCAAAAAATGAGTAGGTAGGTTCGGGAAAAGTAATATTATGTTCTTTTCCCTTCGTGAGGTTTTGTACCCTCGCAACTGGTAATCCATCCTTACGTTCGTAAATCACCAAGTGATTGGTAAACAAACTAATTCCTGATAACATCACATCTTCTCGATGAGGAATAATAGTTTGCCAATTTTCTTTACCGGGTGCATTTACAGGAGTTTTCATTAACTTAAAGTTAATTGCTTGCTCATTTGTGACTATATAAAAATAATCACTGTGATGATCAATGTCGTATTCTACTCCTGTAGTTCGAGGATGAAATAACTGAAATTTTCCCGTAGGATGATTAGCATCTAAATAGTGAACTTCTGAGGTGATTTGGCTCCCTAAGCTCAACAAAATATAAGCTTGGCTACGAGTTTTGCCTACTGCTAAAAAATAAGTATCGTCCGGTTCATGATAGATCAGAATGTCTTCATTAACATCTGTTGCTAATATATGTCTAAATAACTGATATGGACGATTAGCAGCATCTAATTTAGTGTAAAATACCGTCTGATTATCATTAGCCCAGGCGAAGGAAAAGTAGGTATCAGAGATACTTTCAGGATAAACTTGACGAGTATTTAAATCCAAAAAAAACAGTGTATATCTTTCAGAGCCAGTCGTATCTACTGAATAAGCTAAAATTTGATGATTGGGGCTAACTTGTAGTACTCCAATACTGAAAAACTCATGATCTTTGGCTAGTTGATTTTGATCTAGTAGTATTTCTTCAGAAGTATCAAGACTGCCTTTTTTGCGACAATAAATTGGATAGGCTTTACCTTCTTCTGTGCGGGAATAATAATAATATTCATCTTTACGATAAGGCACGGAAAGATCTGTTTCCTTAATTCGAGACAGCATTTCTTCGTATAGCTGTGTTTGGAAAGTTTCCGTGTGCTGCATCTTGGCTTGAGTGTAAGCATTTTCTGCTTCCAGGTAGGCGATCGTTTTCGGATCTTCGCGATCGCGCATCCAAAAGTAATTATCAATCCGCTTGTCGCCGTGTAACTCTAACACCTGCGATTGTTTTTCAGCGACGGGTGGAGTAACTGTCGTATGTGAGGAGTCAATTTTGTTCATATTAATCACCTGAGTTTGCTGCAACTATCTTGAAAATGGGTATAGGAGTGTAAGGGTGTAGGAGTGTAAGAAGAATCATATTTTTATTCACCCTGGTATACACAGTTCATGGAAGCTACCTTGATGCAAGGATACGGCGTGAGTAAATTTTCAACCTGCAAAAGCCGATGGCTGGAATAACTCCTAATATAATTGCCGTCAATGCTTGTCCACTTAAATACAATATCTGAGCGCGGCTGACTTCTGGAATTAGGTCTTGTAAAAAAGAAAGCAGCCAAACGAAAATACTGATGCACAAATACGAAAATGAAGGCAGAAAATTCCACCACCAAGCACGTGCTGTATGCCACCGTAATACTAGCCACTGGAGAAATCCTACCCAAATTCCAGATAAAACATAGGAGAGGGTTGATAAACCTCCAAAAAATATTACATCCTCAAAAGATAAAGTTTTATTCAAAGAGTCAGCGATAGATGAAATATAGTTAATCCATGCTGTAGAAACATGATTAGCAACCAACCAACCGACGCTGGTAGCAAGCACCCACAACCACCATGCAGATAAGTATCGGCGCAAGACAAGTGCTTGATCGGTGGCGAAAATTATTGCAAAAATAACACTACTCAGAAATTTTATCAATCCGTACCATGAAGGTTGCTGTTGGAGTACAGCAGCCGGGAGTGTTTGCAGAAGATATTTTTCTATGGCAATACTAGTAATTCCCCCTACAATCCATCCGGTAAAACTCATCACGGTAAATTGGATAAAAAACTTACGTCGCTGCGATCGCGGTATTAAAAACCTCAATCCTTTGCCAGTACTAGAGATAGAAGCTTCTCCAGAAGGTATATTCGATTGTGCTTGCATCCGTCTTTAAGTAAAAATATTTACGATAATAATCAAATACTGAAACAAGAATAAGGCAAAAATGTAAATATTGGGAATCAGGGAACAGGGAACAGGTAGAAGAATCAATCCCCAATCCCCGATCCCCTATTTCCCAATCCCCAATCCCCAACTCGCCTGAAAAACCACAAAGCAGAATGATAAGCTAAACAATGACATAAATAAAGAGTTTAGGATGAGTTGTTAATGGGTATTTCCTCTAGTGATCCTCTTCTCCTTAGAGCAGCTCGTGGTGAAGTTGTAGATCGTCCGCCAGTGTGGATGATGCGACAAGCGGGACGATATATGAAAGCTTATCGGGATTTAAGGGAGAAATACCCTTCGTTTCGTGAACGATCTGAAATTCCAGAAGTTGCGATCGAAGTTTCTTTGCAACCCTGGCGGGCTTTTCAACCAGATGGTGTAATTCTATTTTCTGATATCGTTACACCATTGCCTGGTTTGGGCATAGAGATGGATATTGCGGAAGGTAAAGGGCCAATTATTCAATCTCCCATCCGCACCCAAGCACAAGTTGACAACCTGCTTCCCTTAGAACCAGAAAAATCTCTGCCGTTTATCAAAACTATATTGCAAGCACTGCGCCAAGAAGTGGGCAATAAATCAACGGTGTTGGGGTTTGTCGGTGCGCCGTGGACTTTAGCAGCTTACGTCGTAGAAGGAAAAGGTTCTAAAACCTATTCCATTATTAAAAATATGGCGTTTTCTGATCCAAGCGTCCTGCATCAGTTTTTAGACAAACTTTCAGATGCGATCGCCACTTACGTCCGCTATCAAATTGACTGCGGCGCGCAAGTTGTGCAAATGTTTGATTCTTGGGCAGGACAATTAAGTCCCCAAGATTATGACACCTTTGCTTTACCTTATCAGCAAAAAGTTTTCCAAAAAGTTAAGGAAACTCACCCAGATACACCCCTAATTCTTTTAGTTAGTGGTAGTGCAGGTTTGCTAGAAAGAATGGCAAAATCCGGTGCAGATATTATTACTGTAGACTGGACAGTAGACATGGCAGATGCACGCGCCAGATTGGGCAAACACATGAAGGTACAAGGTAATCTTGATCCTGGTGTGTTGTTTGGATCTAAGGAATTTATTCGCGATCGCGTGATCGATACGGTTCGCAAAGCTGGTAACTGGGGTCACATTCTTAACCTTGGCCACGGAGTTCTCCCCGAAACCCCTGAAGAAAATGTCGCCTTCTTCTTTGAAACAGCCAAGCAACTTAATGCGGTTAGTTGTTAGGTATTGGTTGTTGGTTGTTGGTTGTTAGGTGTTAGGTGTTAGGTGTTGGTTATTCGGAAACAAATCTCCGTTAATAAACAACTATTCCAGTAAAATCCAAACAACAGACAACCAGCAACAAACAACAAATTTTTATGACCAAAAAGCGAATTTTTGTCACCGGCGCAAGTGGCTGTATTGGTCACTATCTTAGTGAAGCATTAATTCAACAAACAGACCACGAGCTATTTCTGCTGGTGAGGAACCCAGAGAAATTAAAAGTAGATACACAAGTTCGTCCTGATGTCAATGTTTTGCAAGGTGATATGCAAGACATTCGCCATTTTGCGGAGTTGTTGAAAACAATAGATGTCGCAGTATTAACCGCTACAGCGTGGGGTGGGGCGGGGACTTTTGATATTAATGTCGTCAAAACTCTAGAATTACTGAATTATTTAGATCCAGCGATCTGCGAACAGGTAATTTATTTTTCAACAGCTAGTGTTTTAGACAGCAAAAACAAACCACTCAAGGAAGCAGGAGAACTAGGTACAGATTATATCCGCTCTAAATATGATTGCTTGCAGAAAATCAGCAAATTAGCGATCGCACCTAAAATTACTGAAGTTTTCCCGACATTAGTTTTGGGCGGCGACGATCATAAACCCTATTCACATATAACACCCGGTATTCCTGAAATTACAAAATATATAGATTACATTCGTTTTTTGCAAGCAGACGGTAGCTTTCACTTTATTCATGCACGAGACATTGCTACAGTCGTACGATATTTAATCGACAATCCACCTCAAGAAAACGAAAGTAGGCAATTAGTTTTAGGTCAAGCACCATTAACAGCAAACCAAGCGATCGAAGAACTGTGTGCTTATCTTGGTAAAAAAATTCGCTTTCGTATCCCCCTGTCTTTCTCATTAGCTAACCTATTAATAGTCTTGTTTCGCATTAGGATGGCTGCTTGGGATAGATTTTGTATGAACTATCGGCATTTTACTTATTATAAGTTCGTGAATCCTGATAGTTTTGGCTTACCAAATTACTGTGCCACTGTTAGCGATGTTTTACGAATTAGTGGTGTGCAAGGTTCTCGGTAAGCTTTGGCAAATTATATTTTATGTTTGAGAAATCAAACACGGATAAACATGGATAATTGGTATTTTGTTTGCCAAAAACAAAGCTATAATCCCATCGATGACGAAATATGTTGAAAATATTAGATTTTTAAGAAAATTTGCTGAAAGTTGCTCATCACCCTAGCGTGAGAAAATCAGTATATAAGATCTAGAGAGGAAACCGCTATAAGTATGCATTTGAGTGAAATTACCCATCCCAATCAGTTGCACGGTTTATCGATTCGCCAGTTGCAACAAATTGCCCGTCAAATTCGGGATAAGCATCTGCAAACCGTAGCAGCAACTGGAGGACATCTAGGGCCAGGGTTGGGTGTTGTAGAGTTAACCTTGGGTCTATATCAAACACTAGACTTAGATTGCGATAAAGTCATTTGGGATGTCGGACATCAAGCATATCCCCACAAACTGATTACAGGACGCTACAGTCGTTTCGACAGTCTACGGCAAAAAGATGGAGTTGCTGGTTATCTCAAGCGCTGTGAAAGTAAGTTCGATCATTTTGGTGCTGGACACGCTTCTACCAGTATTTCCGCAGCTTTGGGTATGGCTTTAGCACGAGATACCAAAGGAGAAAAATTTAAAGTTGTTGCTATTATCGGTGATGGGGCGTTGACTGGCGGTATGGCATTGGAAGCCATCAACCATGCTGGACACCTACCTAAAACTAATTTATTAGTTGTCCTCAATGACAACGAAATGTCCATATCTCCCAACGTTGGTGCAATTCCCCGCTACCTTAACAAAATGCGTCTTAGCGGCCCGGTGCAATTTTTCAAAGATAGTTTTGAGGAACAATTTAAGCAAATTCCTTTTGTCGGTGAATCTCTGTCCCCAGAACTAGAACGCATCAAAGAAGGGATGAAACGCCTAGCGGTACCAAAGGTGGGTGCAGTTTTTGAAGAACTTGGCTTTACCTATATGGGGCCAGTAGATGGGCATAATTTACAAGAATTGATTGCTACTTTCCAACAAGCGCATCAAATTGTCGGGCCTGTGTTAGTGCATGTATCAACAACGAAGGGCAAAGGTTATGAAATTGCCGAAAAAGACCAAGTTGGTTATCATGCTCAAAACCCCTTCAACTTGTCTACTGGTAAAGCTGTCCCCTCTAGTAAACCTAAACCCCCTGCTTACTCAAAAGTATTTGCCCACACTTTAGTCAAACTCGCCGAACAAAACCCAAAAATCATCGGGATTACGGCTGCAATGGCCACGGGAACAGGCTTAGATAAATTACAAGCCAAGCTACCTAATCAATATATAGATGTAGGTATTGCTGAACAACATGCCGTCACCTTGGCTGCTGGGCTAGCTGCTGAAGGTATGCGTCCTGTTGCTGCTATTTATTCCACCTTCTTGCAACGTGCCTTCGATCAAATCATCCACGATGTTTGTATCCAAAACTTACCCGTATTCTTCTGTTTGGATCGTGCAGGAATTGTTGGTGCTGATGGCCCTACTCACCAAGGGATGTACGATATTGCCTATCTACGCTGCATTCCCAACATGGTACTAATGGCACCCAAAGATGAAGCCGAACTTCAGCGCATGATCGTTACAGGCGTTAATCATACTACTGGACCGATCGCCATGCGTTTTCCTCGTGGTAATGGCTATGGTGTGCCGTTAATGGAAGAAGGTTGGGAAGCTTTGGAAATCGGTAAAGCCGAAATTCTCCGTCAAGGAGATGATTTACTCATCTTGGGCTATGGCACAATGGTAAATCCAGCCATGCAAGTAGCTGAAATTCTCAGCGAACATGGCATAGAAGCAACTGTAGTAAATGCCCGCTTTGTCAAGCCTCTTGATACAGAATTAATTTTCCCTCTCGCCCAAACAATTGGACGTGTTGTCACCTTGGAAGAGGGTTGTGTAATGGGTGGCTTTGGTTCCGCAGTCGCCGAAGCACTGTTAGATGCTGATATTGTTGTGCCGATCAAGCGAATTGGTGTACCAGATATATTAGTAGATCATGCAGAACCAAATCAATCAAAGGCAGAATTAGGTTTAACAAGTCCACAAATTGCTGAAAAGGTTTTACAAGCTTACTTTACTCAACCAAAATCCGCAGTAGTGTAATAGAATTAACCACAAATACACAAGTAAGTAAGGGAAAAGGAAACGGTTTAAATTCTTTTCCCTTTTCTCTTGGCTCGATATTATTGTTTTTGTGGTTCCCAACTAATTTTCAAGGAATATGATGTTTCAAACTAACCAAGTGTATCCCGTGATCTGGCACAACGACTTGGTTTCGCTGATTGATCAAACTCGTCTGCCAAATGAGTATGCATTTGTAGAAATTAGTCGCAGTGAAGATATGGCAGTTGCCATCAAAACCATGATTGTCCGGGGTGCGCCTGCGATCGGTGTTGCTGCTGCTTATGGAATCTATCTTGGTGCTAGAGAAATTCACACAGACAATCGGGATGAGTTTTTAAATCACCTGGAAAATGTTGCCCAAATGCTACGTTCTACCCGTCCCACAGCAGTAAATTTATTCTGGGCAATTTCCCGGATGATGAAAGTAGCCTATGAAACTATTGGCACAGTGAATGAGATTAGAAAAACTCTCTTCCAAACAGCCCAAAATATCAATGCTGAAGATTTACAAACCTGCCAAGACATAGGTGACAACGGCTTAAAAGCTTTACCTACTCAACCAGGACAACTGACCTTACTCACTCACTGTAACGCTGGAGCATTAGCAACCGCAGGTTACGGTACTGCCTTGGGTGTAGTGCGTTCTGCTTGGCGAGAAGGACGTTTGGCACGAGTATTTGCCGATGAAACCAGACCAAGATTGCAAGGTGCAAAATTGACGGCTTGGGAATGTGTACAAGAAGGCATTCCAGTTACGGTAATTACTGATAGCATGGCTGCCCACTGCATGAAACAAGGCTTGATTCATGCTGTAGTTGTGGGTGCTGACAGAATTGCTGCCAATGGAGATACAGCCAACAAAATCGGGACGTATAGTTTAGCACTAGTATCCAAGGCGCATAATATTCCCTTCTTTGTTGCCGCACCCCTATCTACAATTGATTTTGACTTAACTGATGGTAGTCAAATCCCGATTGAAGAACGCGACCCAGGGGAAATATATCAAATCGGTGATACTATTTTGACACCCGATGGTGTGGAATTCTACAATCCCGCTTTTGATGTCACCCCAGCAGAATTAATTACAGCCATCATTACCGAGAATGGTGTGTTTGCTCCCAGTGAATTAAAACACCTAGAAGCCAGAAAAGTAGCTTAGGGACTTCTAAAATAAAATCCAATTGCAAGGGACAAGGTGAACTAAAAGCGATCGCCAGCTCATATGTCTTGCTAATAAAATTTAGATGCAGGCGATCGCTCCTTTATCCAGCCCTCTGACGTGAGTTGGTAGAATTGGATGAGATACTAACCCAACAGCAATTTATTTAAGGTTTTTTGTATGTACGCTCGTTTATACCACTTGGGTACAACAAACAAGAAAAGAACCCCAAAAAGTCGTCATATATAGCAACCCGATTTGATTTATGAATTACTCGTAGAGGTAGGCAATAGGCAATAGGCAATAGGGAAAGCAGGCGGTCATACTTCAGGTCAAAATGTACGGAATTTTTTCAAAAATCAAATAGGATTCCTATAGTAGTATGGCAACTTTTTCAATGTTGCCTAAACATTCCAAAACTCCTGAGCCATTGCATCAATTGTTCTTTCTAACTCTGCTAAATACTTTTCAATCACACTCCAAACAATATCAAGGTCTACATTCAAATATTCATGAGTTAATCTATTGCGAAACCCAGCAATATTACTCCATTCAATCTCAGAGTATGCATTTTTCCAATCACTAGGTAACTTTTGTACTGATTCACACATTACCTGAAGATTCCTTAAAACCGCATCTTGGGTTTTAATATCCTGAAAAAATACTTCTTTCCCATCGGCTGTATATTGCTTAATTCTGCTGATACAATCTCGAATGTGAATCAAATAAATCCGACTATCTTTCATAAAGGGACAGCGTCATGAAAAACTTTATCCCGAATTAAATCATGTAAAGATTGAGTTGTTACTACATCAACTTTTCGATTTAACAAAGTTTCTAAATCTAAAATTAACCCACCAGGAAACCAAGCCGAAATTTTCTCTAAATCGTAATCAATTAAAAAATCAATATCACTTGCTTCTGTTTCCTCACCTCTAGCCACACTGCCAAAAACTCTCAGGTTATAAGCTCCATGTTTAGCAGCAATGCTCAGGATCTCTTCTCGTTTTTCTTGCAGTAATTGTTTTAAACCCATGTTCATATCCGATTCTAGAGCTTTTTCGTCATAAATACGCTATTTGGGTCATCAATGTAGTCAGCAAAGGGGCCTCGGTACTCGAATCCATAACGTGTGTATAAGGCTCGTGCGGGTGCGAACTCAGCAAAAGACCCTGTTTCCAAATTCAAGCAATCGTAACCACGCCGCTCGGCTTCTTTGATGATGTGTTCAAGAATTTTAGAGGCGACACCCTTACGGTGGTGAGCCTTGGCGGTACGCATTGATTTGATTTCGCCACTTCTTGAATCTAGTTCTTTAAGGGCGCCGCATCCGAGTAATTCCGAACCCTCCCAAGCCGACCAAAAAGTAATATCAGGCGATCGCAGTGCCTCTAAATCAAGAGCATGAACACTTTGGGGCGGGGTAATCTCATGCATATTTTCGAGATGTTCGCGCAGAAGGTCAGCAATCTTTTTACCTGTTAGGTCATCTTCGCGAATTTGCACTCGACTCATCTCCTTGATTTGCGAAGGAATTCTCTTTGATCACAACACCATCAATGTCTACGCAAAAACCATAAGCATTCATCAATCTACATCAATATTCGCCATAAAAACAGCAATTTAGTCAACGCCAAAATTTTTGTTGGCATAATACCCCGCCTGTGATACGTCTATTACATCTAAGATAAATTTGTAAAGACGCTCACTTGCAATGGAGCATGACTATAACACAGTTAAATAACCGCTATAAAGTTATTCAAGTACTTGCTGCTGGTGGGTTTGGCGAAACATTTTTAGCAGAAGATACCCACATGCCTTCTCGACGTCGCTGCGTGATTAAGCAACTCAAACCAGTGACAAACGACCCGCAAACCTACAAAATGATCCAACAACGATTTGAACGGGAAGCAGCTACCTTAGAGTTGTTGGGTGAAAGCAGTGACCAAATACCTCAACTCTACGCTTACTTTTCTGAACATGGACAATTTTATCTTGTCCAAGAATGGATTCAAGGTCAAACCCTGACAAACCTTGTCGAAGCCCAAGGGCAAATCAGTGAAAATACAGTCAGAGAAATATTATTAAATCTTTTATCAGTCTTAAATTATGTCCATAGTAAAGGCATAATTCATCGGGATATCAAGCCTGATAATATTATTCTTCGCATTACCAATAATAAGCCTGTATTGATCGATTTTGGTGCAGTCAAAGAAACCATACGTTCCATTGTCGCTACACCAGGTTATCTTACTCAATCTCTGGTGATTGGCACACCAGGTTATATGCCTAGCGAACAAGCCGTAGGACGTCCAGTCTATAGTACTGATATCTATAGCTTGGGTTTAACAGCAATTTATCTGTTGACAGGTAAGCCGCCACACGAGTTACCGACTAACCAACAAACAGGGGAGGTAATTTGGCAGGATTTTGTCCCTGGGGTATCGCCAGAATTAGCAATGATTCTCAAACAAGCAACTCAACCCCAAGCAAGCGATCGCTACTCGACTGCTAGCAAAATGCTATATGCTTTGGAATCTGCAAACACAATTCCTCCACAACCATCATATTCAACAACTCAATCCACAGTTGCCCTGTCCCCTGCGGTTGCACATACGCAAGTAACTCAGCCTTTCGCTTCTGCACAAAAATCTGCTTTTATCCCGGCGTCTTCCAGTTCTAATAATTGGCAAAAACCTGCGGTGATTTTTGGTAGTTTGGTTTTCGGTGGTTTGATTGCTGGGATTGCGATCGCGAATATGACTCGCCAACCACAATTAGAAGCAACTGTTGATACAACTCCATTACCAGAAACTACACAAGCACCCAATACCACAAATCCAACTTCTACACCATCCTCCGTAGTTCCCACTACTGAACCCACCGATACACCTACTGCCTCCCAGTCGCCTTTAATACCCACTTCTCCACAGCAACCAGAAGCTTCTACTTCTAATACACCTCCAGTTGTATCTGCACCGCAGCAACAACCATCCACAGTTACACCAGCACCACCCCCAGAAGATTCTCAAACCGCAGCAGTCCCGACACCAGAACAGCAACAACCTGCTGAAAATCCTACTCCTGAGACACCGACACCACCCCCAGCGCAGGAAAAAGAACCAAAAGTTGCTACTGCAAATACTAATAGTCTAAGTGTTCCTGCTTATCCCACAGGGACTTCGGAAAAGACTGTGAAATCCTCACTAGGAAAACCCGCGAAAGTTTCTAGAGGTTTATGGAATACCCGCGCTTATCTTTATCGCTTACATCCAAATCAGGTCGATCTTGGTTATTTATTTGACCGAAAATCAGGAGCGTTACGGCAAACAGAAGTATCCTTTGCTCAATCTGTTTCACCCCAGGTGATGCAATCAACTTTGCAAGGAATGCTGGGAGGAAGTGCTTCTGGTGAAATTAATCAAGCACTGCAAAGAGTCTATCAGCGTCAAATTAACCAATACTCTTTTAGTGCTGGGGGAGTAGAAGGTGTGATTCAACGCAATTCAGAAGGTCAAATTTATATTGGTGTCTGGGATGCAGATTTGCATTAAAAAAAGCCCGCTTGTGCGGGCTTTAAAAGTCAAGAATTTGATTGTAATAATTAATTTGCTTGAATTTATTTAATTAATATCGAATTGATATTATCACTACATAAAATTTATATCCATAAATCTAGCTAATTATAGAATTTACAGAATACATAAATATATATTTTCTTCTCTATACTTTTTATTTCCTTGTCAGGAAGCTTTACCTCCAGGTATTTAGTCTACAGTTGAAGAGGGCGAGCCGGAGGAGTAATAAAAGCTTTTAAAGGAGCATGACAACGACGCTGTTGAACAATCGCTATCAAGTGATCCAGGTGCTGGCTGTTGGTGGGTTTAGCGAAACCTTTTTGGCAGAAGATACCTATCTGCCTTCTCGTCGTCGTTGCGTGATTAAGCAACTAAAACCGATCACAAATGACCCAAATATTTATCAGAAAATTCAACGACGCTTTGAACGGGAGGCGACTACCTTAGAGTTTTTGGGGGAAGGTAGTGACCAAATCCCTAAACTCTACGCTTACTTTTACGAGAACGGGCAGTTTTACTTAGTTCAAGAATGGATTCAAGGTCAAACCCTGTCAAATATAATTAAAACTCAAGGTTCACTTAGTGAAACAGCAGTCAGAGAAATTTTGTTGAGTCTGCTGTCAGTTTTGGACTATGTTCACAGCAAAGGCATTATCCATCGTGATATCAAGCCAGATAACATTATTCTCGACTCATCTAATCACAAGCCTGTATTGATTGATTTTGGTGCAGTCAAGGAAACAATAAGAACAGTGGTGAATTCTCCGGGATACACAACTCAATCGCTGGTGATGGGTACGCCTGGATATATGCCTAGTGAGCAATTCATAGGACGCGCAGTTTATGCCACTGACATTTATAGCTTAGGATTAACAGCAATTTATCTACTGAGTGGTAAACACCCCCGACAGTTACAAACTGAACCACGAACAGGAGAAATACTTTGGCAGTATTATGCTGCTGGGATATCACCCGAATTGGCAATGATCATTAGTCGTGCTATTAAGCCTCAAGCAGGCGATCGCTATACTACTGCAAGCCAAATGCTACATACTTTGCAATCTGCTGTTCATTCACAGCAATTACTTACTAACTCTTTTATCCCAACGACTACCACTCAACCCACGCTTTCCCCAGATATCACTACTATTACATCTACATCTGTACAAACTCAGTCATTGTCTTCTGATTCCAGCGCTCTAGCTACCCTTACCTATTCAATTCCTAGAAACTGGCAAAAGCCGACTTGGATTATTGGTAGCTTGGTTGTGGCAGGCTTAATTGGTACAGTAGCGATTATTGGTATTACTCACAAGCCAGAGTCTTTAGACTCAGCCACATCAAGACCTACACCCATTTCAAAATCTGAAACCACAAATCCTACAGATTCGCCAAAACCCACAGGTTCTACTGTTAAACAAAGTAATACACCTGTAGCTTCGCAATCATCGCCGAAGCAGCCTGTTTCTTCACCTTCTCCCTTCTCAGTTGCACCTACGCCACCAGAACCTGAAGATGCTCTTAATACCCCTGTGGTTTCTAAACCAGAAAACAACACGCCTCGTAATCAATCATCTAAAACAACCAACAAACGCAAAGTTCCGGGATTCCCCACAGGTACACCAAGAAGTAATGTAAGAGCAGTTCTTGGTAAGCCAGATCAAGATTCAAGGGGTGTTTGGGGTAATACTCGTGCTGCCAGTTACATCTTAGTGCCAAATCAAATTCAGCTTGGCTACTTATTTGACCGCAATTCTGGAAGAATTCGACAAACTGAGATCGCTTTTGCCCAATCTGTAGATATTCAGCTAATACAAACAACTTTTGAAGAAATGTTAGGCGGTAAGCTAACTGAAGAAATTAAGCAGGGACTACTGCAAGTTTTACAGCGACGTTTGGATCATTTCCGTTTTAGCGTAGGTTTCCTCAAAGGTCAGATTGTACGTCAAAATTGTGGTCTGATTTATATCAGTATATGGGATGGCGATTTACATGATTTTGTAAATCCTAGTGAGGCTAAAAAGTGTTAAAAAAGGAGCCTGTATTAGGCTCCCTTGAAATTTGGAATTCGCAATTAATTTATTAGGATAATGCCAAATTCCAATTGGTAATTACTACTTCACACTTACTTTACCGCCAGCTTCTTCGATGCGTTTTTTAGCATCTTCAGCTGCTTCCTTGGCCATACCTTCTTTAATTGCTTTAGGTGCAGATTCTACTAAGTCTTTTGCTTCTTTGAGACCCAAACCAGTCAATTCACGTACAACCTTAAGAATAGCAATCTTCTTATCGGCTGGAACATCTTCGAGAATCACGTCAAACTCAGTCTTCTCTTCTACGGGTTCAGCAGCCGCAGCACCAGCACCGGGAGCAGCCATCATCATCATGCCACCAGCAGGTGCAGCAGCACTCACACCGAAAGCATCTTCAATTTGCTTAACTAACTCAGCTGCTTCCAGCAAACTTAGGGATTTTAATTTTTCCAAAATTTCATCAGTTGCAACAGACATTGATTAACTCCTGTAATTTAAATTTGTTGTTGGTGGTTGGAGTAAATAACTAACAACTAATCACTAACTTCTTCGCCACCTTTTTCTTTATCGGCATAGGCCTGCAAAGCACGAGCCAGCGAACTGGGAACCTCGTTGATACCAACAGCAACTTTGGTAGCCAAAGCGTTGATTGCTCCAGCAATTTGTGCCATGAGTTGCTCTTTGGATGGCAAATCGCCTAGCGCCTTAACATCCGGTTCTTTTAGCAGGCGACCTTCCATAACGCCGCCGCGCATTTCTGTCTTTTTGGTGACTTTTTGGAAGTCTTGATAAGCCTTAATTGCAGCAGAGAAGTCCTCTTGAACCAACAAAAAAGCAGAAGAACCTTTGAGCAATTCTGATAAAGGTTGCCATTTTTCATCATCTTGAATGGCAATCCCCATCAGGGTATTTTTTGTTACCTTACATGTTGCTCCTGTAGGACGCAGTCGTCGCCGCAGGTCTGTAATTTCGGCAACTGTTAGCCCTTGATAATCAATCACAAGTGCTAATTGCGACTGACTCAAACTTTCTTTGAGTTCAGCAACAATCTCTTGTTTGTTTTCTATGGTTCTACCCATATTTGTTTCACCTCCTTTAAAGGATTTGTTGTTAGTGGTTAATAGTTAGTAGTTAGTAGGGACGAATGCTCGTACGTCCGTACAGTAGTTAGTGGTAAATAATTGATTGTTAAAGTAAGCAAAAAGATAAAATAATTTATTCTAACTTTTAACTTTTTCCCACTAATCACTATCTACATAACCAACAACGAAAACAATAAACCCCAGCTGCAAAAGCCGGGGTTTTAGTTGAAAGGTAGATTTAAACTACCCTTCTCCTTATGCCAGAAATACCACACCAAAGAAGGATGGAACTTCAAGCAATTTGGATTAAACCTCGGCAGGATATTAAGCCAACGGCACCTGCTGTCTCCGGCTTTGCTATTTAATTGGAATTGGAGATTGGGGATTGGGTATCAGGGATCGGGAATTTGTGTATTTTAAGCACTAGAGAGAAGAATTATTGGGAAAATTCTCTTCCCGATTCTTGATCGCTCATCCCCAATAACCGTTTATACTGCTTCAGCTTTTAGGTCGCGTAAGGCGGTGACATCGACTTTAATCGATGGTCCCATTGTGGCAGAGACGTACATTGTGCGCCAATAACGACCCTTGGCTCCTGAAGGACGGTTACGGTCAATTGTTTCTTGCAAGGCCTTCAAGTTTACCAGTAAATCTTCTGGTGAGAATGACGCCTTACCAAACATAACATGGACAATACCTGTACGATCAGCACGAAATTCTAATTTACCTGCTTTGAATTCTGCGATCGCACTTGCCAGGTCAAATGTTACTGTACCACCTTTAGGCGACGGCATCAAACCGCGTGGACCAAGCAATTTACCAAGCTTCGCTACCTGTGGCATGACATCAGGTGTGGCGATTAGCTTGTCAAAGTTCATCATTCCTTTTTGAATTTCTTCTATCAGTTCTTCTGAACCGACGAGATCAGCTCCTGCGTTGGTTGCTTCTGTTACTTTTTCGCCTCTGGCTATTACTGCAACTCGGACTTCTTGTCCTGTACCTTTAGGCAGTACAACCGTTGTCCGCAATTGTTGATCGGTATACTTCGGGTCAATCCCCAAGCGAATATGTGCTTCTGCTGCTTCGGGAAATTTTGCTGTTGCTGTCTGTTTTAAAAGACTTAAAGCATCTAAGGGATCATACTCCCTATCTTCTACTTTTTCTAATAGCGCCTGTAAACGACGCGATACTCTTTTTGTCATTTTTTCTCTCCTGGGGTCGTTAACGAGGTTAATTCTCTCCCCCAAAACAATTTTGGATTTTAGATTTTGGATTTTGTCTTGAGTATTTTGACTCTTAGCCAATGACTAATCTGTGACTGTCACACCCATATTTTTGGCAGTGCCTGCAATGATCTTCATTGCTGCTTCAACATCATTAGCGTTGAGATCAGGCATTTTTGTTTGAGCTATCTGCCGCAGCTGCTCTTGTGTAATTGAACCAACTTTTCTCTTGTTGGGTTCGCTAGAGCCTCTGTCGATTTTTGCTGCTTTGGTAATCAATACCGATGCGGGTGGAGTCTTGAGTACAAAAGTGAAACTCCGGTCTTCATATACCGAAATTTCTACTGGTATCACCGTCCCAGCTTGATCTGCTGTTTTGGCGTTGTACTCTTTGCAGAACATCATAATATTAACGCCATGCTGACCCAAGGCGGGTCCAACTGGCGGTGCTGGGTTGGCTTTCCCAGCATTCAGGGCCAATTTAATGACCGCTACTACTTTTTTCGCCATTTGTAATTAGCTCTGTTTTTGAACCTGATTAAATTCCAATTCTACTGGTGTATCTCGTCCAAATATCGACAGCAAGGCTTTGAGTTTACTCCGTTCTGGACTTACCTCTATGACCTCACCTTCAAAATCTTTAAACGGACCAGTAAGCACGACTATCTTATCACCAGTAGCCATGTCAATTTTGACAATTGGCTCTTGTTCGGTGGTCTGTTTGAAGATTCTTTCTACTTCTGTATGACTTAATGGCATTGGTTTAACGTGACCACGACCTTTACCGGTACCACGTCTTTGTTCTGCTCCCACAAAATTAATCACGTGGGAGGTGTTTCGTACCACTTGCCAGGTGTCATCGTCCATGAACATTTTTACCAGTACATAACCAGGGAATACTTTTTCCTCGGTGTGCTGACGGCTACCATCCTTGCGGATTTTCACTGCTGGTGTATGTGGGATCTCCACCCGAACAATTTTTTCAGCTACATCAAAGGTTTGGATGCGCTGTTCTAGGTTTGTCTTAACACGCTTTTCACAGCCAGAGGCTACTTGTACTGCATACCAGCGGGCTTCTTGCTGTTTTACCGCAGGTTCTGAGTTATCATCTGACTGCAAAGCCAAATTGTGACCTTCGTCTGTTGCAGAAGTCATCCGAATACCTGTTGTGCTGCCCAAGTAAAGAATTTATCGACCAAAAAAATTATCGCTGCGGAGAGTGAAACCATTAACAATACTGCTGCTGACTCACTCACTAGTTGCTTCCGACTGGGCCAAACTACTTTTTCAAACTCTTCTTTAGTTCCTTGAAAGAAGTTGCCAAAGCTGAAACCATTGCTAGTTTCTGGCATTTCTGCTTCATTTTTCTTGGCCACGGTCGCTTACTCCCCCATTGCCTGATAGCTATTAACTGGTAGTTTTCTATTTATAACTGTACCTTGTACTCAAACTAAAACAGCTTGAGGCTTGAGGCTACAAGTATAGATTTAATTATACCCAAAATCAAATATTATCACCGCTATTATAATGGCGATCGCATTTCTTTTGGGTTTATTTCTTCTCAGTTACAGCGCGCCCTGGAGGACTTGAACCCCCGACATCAGGTTTTGGAGACCTGCGTTCTACCAACTGAACTAAGAGCGCATGTGCTGCTTTTGATTCAGCTATTGCGTTTCACTTTTACTAGTTTAACGCAATTTGGCATTTTTTGTTAACTTTTTTTGATCGGGGGGCAAATAGCGGCTGATGCCGCTTGATAGTTGATTTTTCTCCCATATCTTAACTTATCTATCACAAAGGGCGGTCAAAGCGTTGCTTAATCCGGGTAGCCTTGCCGACACGATTGCGTAGATAGTAAAGCTTCGCACGCCGCACTCTACCGCGACGTATGACTTTAATGGTGTCGATACGGGGAGAGTGAATCAAAAACACTCGCTCGACTCCAACACCTTGAAATACACGACGGACTGTGATTGTTTCATTAATTCCGCCGTTGCGCTTGGCAATTACAACTCCTTCGTAGGGTTGTACGCGGTATTTTTCTCCTTCTTTAATTTTGACTCCGACTTTCACGGTGTCACCGACATATATATCGGGCAGATTGGATTTTAGTTGTTCCGCTTCGATCGAGCGGATGATCTCTTGAGCGTTCATAGTCAATCAAAAACTCACAATCATCCATAATAAATCTACTTTTGCTTTTCAGTCTAGTAAATTTTAATCGCCTTAGAGTCGAGGGCAGTCCTAATGCATGAAAAAATTTTTTTCTACACCCTTACACCCCCATACCCTTACACCCTTTTTATCGAAACAATCCAAAATCTAAAATCTTGTTAGAGGGTGACGTTTGTGGGACTTGTGTCGTCAAATAGAAGATGTATTTAAGATGACCTTGCCACAGGTGTGAGTGTTATGAAATTTAGTGTGGTCATCACGACCTACAACCGCTTAGACTTGCTCAAAAGAGCAATCAACTCTGCTTTGAATCAGACCATTGCCACTGAAGTAGTTGTAGCTGATGATTGTTCTTCTGATGGTACGCAAGAGTATGTCAATAGCTTAATCAAAAAGTTGTCACAAAGTGGAGACTCACAACTGATCTATTATCGCAATGAGGTAAACTCTGGTCATTCAGTAACAGTGAATGCTGGTATTGGTAAAGCTAGCGGTGAATGGATTAAGTTTTTGGATGATGATGACTACTTAGCTGTAAATTGTCTAGAAGAAATGGCAAGGGCGATCGCACTCCAACCTCAAGCAGCTATTTGTTCCTGTATTGCTATTCAGGTAAATGAAAAAGAAGTTGAACTCTCTCGCACGCCGCAAGTAGGGCCTGGTCTAGCTTTTTATGTCCCCCAAGCTGATATTCACTATGGTATGTTGCTAGAACTTCTCCCTTTTGGTACACCTGTACAAGTAGCTTGCCGTCGTGATGTTTTATTGCAAACAGGAGGTTGGGATTCTAAATTTGATGCTAATTGTGATGATATTGATTGTTGGATTAATGTTGTCAAGTTTGGAGACGCGATTTTTCTCAATCAATCCCTTGCTTACCGCACCATTTGGTCTGGTGCTTATAATCACAAGTTTTCTCCTTATCGGCGCTTACATACAAATATTTTAATTAAAGAAAAAATTTATGCTTTAGTTGATGAAATGCATCATTCTCATATTCCTCATTTTGAAGATATTAAAAATTATTTGAAATTACATTGGTTTATAGTAGCTATTAAACAAAAAAACTTTCATAATTTATTCAATATTATCTTTCCCTCTATTTTTTCTTGGAAAGCTTGGCAGCTTTTGTTTCAGGCTGTAGCATTACGTCGTTTTTATTACCAAAACAATCATATTCGTAAATGCGTATTGATTGAGTTATGATTTTTTGGCGCTACCTAATTACAAATGACGACCCCAACTAAATTAGCTTTATCTGTCCCAACTTACTTGTATAAAAAAAGATGATTGATTATGCGAATTATACATATATTAAATGAAGTTCAGGAAATTGGTAACGGAATTGTCAATGTAGCTGTTGATCTGGCTTGTTTACAAGCAAAAGATGGTCATGAGGTAGCAGTAATCTCTGGTGGTGGGGGATACGAAAATTTACTAGCAAGTTATGGTGTTAAACACTATCTTTTAGATCAAACACGTAAACCAATAAATCTCATCAAAGCTGCTATTGGTTATCAGGCAATTGTCAAAGAATTTCAGCCAGATATCGTTCATGCTCATATGATGACAGGAGTGATACTAGCAGCTTTGCTGAGAAATAAAGGTAAAAATAGATATGGTTTAGTTTCCACTGTACATAACGAATTTCAACGCAGCAGTATATTTATGGGTCTAGCTGATCGAGTAATTGCTGTTAGTAAAGCAGTTTCCGAGGCTATGCTGCGGCGTGGGATCTCTAAAGATAAATTGCGGGTAGTGTGTAATGGTACGTTGGGAAGTCCACGCAATCGTCCATTACAGGAGTATGAAGCTTTACCTTTACAACATCCAGCGATCGCTACTGTGGCAGGAATGTATTATCGTAAAGGTATAGCCGAGTTAATCGCAGCTTTTGAGCAAATAGCTTCAGATTATCCCGCAGCAAATTTATATTTGATTGGAAACGGGCCTAATCGCCATGAATTTGAGGAACAAGCAAACAAAACAGTAGTCAGTTCGCGTATCCATTTTGAAGGCTTTCAACCAGAACCCCAGCGTTATCTACTAGCTTGTGATATATTTGTCCTCGCTTCTCACCGCGAACCTTTCGGTCTTGTCCTGTCAGAAGCCCGTGAAGCTAGTTGCGCTATTGTTGCCACTGAAGTAGACGGAATTCCTGAAGCATTGGATAATGGAAAAGCTGGTATTTTAGTACCAGCTAAAGATTCTAATTCCTTAGCAGCAGCATTGGTGAAATTGCTAAGTAATCCAGATACGCTACAAGAGTGGAAAACAAAGGCGCATCAAAACCTAGAGTGGTTGAATATTGGCCGCGTTCATCAAGAAACGCTAGCGGTGTACGATGAGTTAGTGCAAGGGTACTAGCTTGAAGCTTTTTCGTTGCCTTGGAATAATTTAGATTACGATAGAATTGTAGAATTGTTAAGGCTTATTTACAGAATCTGTATTTTCCCTCAAATTCTGTTAAAGCAGTCCACCACTATATATAAACTGTAACCCCTTTAAAGTACTGGAACGCCCTTATTATGACGCTCCCAATCCGTAACGTCGCTATTATCGCCCACGTAGATCACGGCAAAACAACCCTCGTTGATGCTCTTCTCAAACAATCCGGCATTTTCCGTGAAGGGGAAGACGTTCCGGATTGTGTCATGGACTCGAACGCTCTGGAAAGGGAACGAGGTATTACTATTCTTTCAAAGAATACGGCTGTTAAATACAAAGAAACACTGATTAATATTGTTGACACTCCCGGACACGCTGACTTTGGTGGCGAAGTGGAACGGGTTCTTGGCATGGTTGACGGTTGCATCCTGATTGTAGATGCCAATGAAGGCCCAATGCCACAAACCCGCTTTGTATTGAAGAAAGCTTTAGAAAAGGGACTCCGCCCGATTGTCGTTGTCAATAAAATTGACCGTCCACAAGCAGATCCTTACGGCGCAATCGATAAAGTCTTAGACCTGTTCCTAGAACTGGGTGCAGACGAAGACCAATGTGATTTTCCCTATTTGTTCGCCTCTGGTTTAAGTGGTTACGCTAAAGACGACTTGGATGACGAACCCAAGGACATGCAACCCTTATTTGATGCTATTTTGCGTCATGTTCCACCACCAGTAGGGGATGTCAACAAACCATTACAATTACAAGTTACTACCCTTGATTATTCTGAATATTTGGGACGAATTGTCATTGGTAGAATCCACAACGGTGTAATCCGTATGGGACAGCAAGCGGCTTTGGTTACAGAAAGTGGTAACATTGTCAAGGCTAAAATCAGTAAATTGATGGGCTTTGAAGGTTTGAAGCGAGTCGAAATGGAAGAAGCCTCTGCTGGTTATATTGTGGCTGTAGCTGGTTTTGCTGATGCGAATATCGGTGAAACAATCACTGATCCCAACGAACCCCAAGCTTTACCATTGATCAAAGTTGATGAACCAACATTACAAATGACCTTCTGGGTGAATGATTCACCTTTTGCTGGTCAAGAAGGTAAGTTGGTGACATCTCGACAAGTACGCGATCGCCTTTTCCGCGAACTAGAAACCAACGTCGCCCTCCGCGTTGAAGAAACCGACTCTCCCGACAAATTCTTGGTTTCCGGTCGTGGTGAATTACATTTGGGTATCTTAATCGAAACCATGCGCCGTGAAGGCTACGAGTTCCAAGTGTCTCAGCCACAGGTAATTTACCGCGAAGTTAATGGTCAACCCTGTGAACCTTACGAACTTCTAGTATTGGATGTTCCTGAAGATGGTGTTGGTAGCTGTATTGAACGCCTCGGACAACGTCGCGGTGAAATGCAAGATATGCAAGTCGGTGGTAACGGACGCACTCAACTAGAGTTTGTCATTCCCGCCCGTGGTTTAATAGGATTCCGGGGTGAATTCATGCGGATGACACGGGGGGAAGGGATTATGAACCACAGTTTCTTAGATTACCGCCAACTCAGTGGAGATATTGAAGCTCGTAATAAAGGTGTGCTGATTGCCTTTGAAGAAGGGGTTTCTACCTTCTACGCCATGAGAAATGCTGAAGATAGAGGTGTATTCTTTATTATACCTGGTACAAAAGTCTACAAGGGTATGATTGTTGGTGAACACAACCGTCCCCAAGATTTAGATTTGAATGTCTGCAAAACCAAGCAGCTTACCAACCATCGCGCCGCTAGTGGTGACGAGTTAGTACAGTTGCAAGCACCAGTAGAAATGAGCTTAGAGCGTGCTTTGGAATACATCGGTCCTGATGAATTGGTGGAAGTTACACCTCAATCAATTCGTCTGCGGAAGATGGCGAAGAAGTTAGCTAAAAGGTAGGCAATAGAATAGTAAGTTATCTTTAGAGACGTGCCATTGGTACGTCTCTGCTTTTTTGTGCGATCAGAACTTGTACAATAACAACTGAAAATCTTGAGGTGTTTGTATATCTGCCAGATCAACCAACAACTTTTTATGATCAACGAGAGATACAATTACCAGTACCAGGATTTGCCAAAGATTTGAGTTTGACGGTGGAAAACTTATTTAGTTGGTTACGAGACTAAGAAATTATCTAGGGCGATCGCTACGTCTTTACCGCATAAGTGATCCAATACGTCTAATGTGACGTGAAGCATTGTTCATCTCCAGACAACTAAGTGAAAACACTCACTTACAAGAAATAATTTAGCATTAATGTATAATATCTAACATTTTAAATATTCTCATGGGACTCAGTATGGATAGATCGCTCATAAATCAGCTGATAGAGACTGTTCACCAAGAGTTAATTCCCAAATTACAGATTGAGAGCATAGATCCCCATGACCCAGTAAAAATCAGCTATCTTCCCCATCCTTGGCAAAAACTGGGAGCAGGAAATTACGCCGCAGTAATCTACCATCCAGACTACCCAAACTGGGTGGTAAAAATTTATGCCCCTGGACGTTCGGGTTTTGAGGAAGAGGTAGAAGTCTATTGTCGTCTAGGTTCTCACCCCGCTTTCTCTGAATGTCTATATGCTAAAGAAGGCTTTTTAATCTTGAAGCGATTACATGGAGTTACCCTTTATGACTGTATTGAACGTGGTCTGCGTATCCCCAAGCAAGTTATAAAAGACATTGACCAGGCCCTAGACTATGCACGTAGGCGGGGACTATATCCTCATGATGTACATGGGCGTAATGTCATGATGCATCAAGGTAGGGGATTTGTCGTAGATATTTCAGATTTTCTTCATGAAGAAAAATGCTCCAAATGGAACAACCTCAAAAGAGCATACTATTGGTTATATCGCCCCATATTCTCGCCATTGCGGCTCAGACTTCCTTACTTTTTCCTAGATATTGTTCGCAAGAGTTATCGCTTCTTGTCTAAGTTAAAGAATTTTTGCGATCGCATATTTTATAAAATTTATCGAAGACACAACAAGACACATTCATAAACAAATAAAATAATAATGCTTGAAAAGGACGTATTTTTAATCGCGCAGCAAAAGTCAATATAACCCACAAGTAGGAGTGCAAGGAAGTACTATGATGAAAGCAGATGCACCCTTTGGCCATTTTTGCGAAAAGAGGAAAACTAATGATTGAAGAAGTAATTATAGTACCTTTGCTTTATTTGGTTTTGGCCGGAGCTTATTTGTTAGTCATACCCGTAGCTGTGCTGTTCTATCTGAATCAGCGTTGGTATGTAGTTAGCTCTCTGGAACGCGCATTTATGTATTTTCTAGTCTTCTTCTTCTTTCCGGGTTTGTTAGTTCTGTCACCATTTGTAAATTTACGACCAAAACGGCGACAAGTTGAAGCGTAATTAACTTGGTAGGTCATATACTTATGCGACGTCTTGACGCTTTAGGAATTGTTTTTGGCGTTTTTCTTGCAGGTGGCTTGGCATATCTTGTGCTGCAATTGGCAGGGCTAGATAATTTAGAAGCAGGTATCTGGAGTCAAGTCTTGCTAGTAGGTGGGTTAATAGGCTGGTTGATGACTTATATTTTCCGGGCTGTTAACCACAAAATGACCTACCATCAACAGCGCGATAAATACGAAGAAGCTTATTTCCAAAAGCGCTTAGACGAACTCTCGCCCGAAGAACTTGCAAAAATTCAAGCCGAGATCGAACAAGAAAAGGATTCACAGGTGTAAAATTGTCATTGGTCATTAGTCATTGGTCATTGGTCATTAACTTGAGGACAAATGACCAATGACTAATGACCAATGACTAATGACTCTTGAGCAATGACAGTAATTTCTGACTGCTTTGAAACCCTCAAACAAAATCGCAAGTGCGCCTTAATTCCATTTATTACTGCTGGCGATCCAGATTTAGAAACAACCGCAGCTGCTTTGCAAACTCTCGATCGCAGTGGTGCGGACATCATTGAGTTGGGTGTTCCCTACTCTGATCCTCTGGCGGATGGTCCAGTGATTCAAGCCGCAGCTACCCGTGCTTTAGAACGGGGAATAACTTTAGATAAAGTACTAGAAATGGTGAAAGCAACTACTCCTAGTTTGCGATCGCCGATTATTCTCTTCACTTACTACAACCCTATTCTCAACCGAGGTATAGAAAATTTTCTCCAACAAATCACAACTGCTGGCGTAGCTGGTTTAGTCGTCCCAGATTTACCTTTAGAAGAAGCTGCTAATTTACTCGAACCAGCAGCAAAAATTGGCATTGATGTAATTTTACTAGTAGCTCCCACCAGTTCTGCTGAACGCATTGCAGCAATTGCCCACGCCTCCCAAGGATTTATATATTTAGTTAGTGTCACAGGTGTCACGGGAATGCGATCGCAAATGGAATCGCGAGTGTCAGATTTGCTCCAACAAATTCGTAGTGTGACAGATAAACCCATAGGTGTTGGTTTTGGTATTTCCCAACCAGAACAGGCTCAACAAGTCAAAAATTGGGGTGCAGATGCAGCTATTGTTGGTAGTGCGTTTGTCAAACGACTTAGCGAAGGTACATCCCAACAGGGATTAGATGAAATCGCCTCGTTTTGTCAAAGTCTGAAGCAGGCGATCGTTAGTTCATAAATCAGCTTAGAGACAGATACAGAAATATTACTGAGAAATTGGTTAAAAATATAATAAGTATATGGATATACTGAAACGTCAGTCATAAACCAGTAAAACTCTCGCATAGAGAAACTTTTCTCTTTTCTCTTCTTTTTTTGACTTTTTTCTCCTGTCTCTATTTATCAAGTTTTGCCCCTAAGCTTGGTAGACAATTTGACAAATATAGTCTTGAATATATAAAGCAGATATGCGGCATTAAAAAATAGAGTATTATTTTGTAGTTTAGTATCGAGTGTAATGTAAATTTCAGTAGAGTGTACATTTATGTCAACGACCCAGGTCTAAAGACACGCTTGTTTCCAGCCTAAGACTGAGATCATAGTTGACCAGACTAAGTACTCCCTTGTACTACGTTATTGGCAAGAGTTAAAAACCTACCAGGGGATGCGTAGCCAGTCCCTTGCTCTAGAACTAAAGGATTAAACAGATTCCCAAGGGTTAAGTCAGTGTCCTTTGGATAGTACCAACCAATAACATTGTCGAGGCTAACTTAACCGCTTTCAGCGAGGCTCTTTTGAGCAAAACGAACTAAAGTAACTGAGTTTCCCACCTACCGCGTATTCTTATGAGTGTGAGAGTGTCTAAATTCCAAAAAACCTTGGTGACGTCGCTGTATAGGGGTAAAGGCGATGAGTGAAAGTATGGCATTTATCGGCGGCGTTGCTGTTGCTGGGCTAGCGGCTATCCTGTTGCTAAAGGGGACAGGAGGATCTCTGCAACAGCCAAACATTGCAATTCCTCAAATACCAAATTTAGTGCCGCAACAACAAACACCTTACTACCAACCTTACCCAGCACTCCCCCAACCTTCACCCGTAAGCCCGAATGCTGATGAACGTGTCGCCATCGAACGAGTAAAGATGGAAAATGACATACTCAAGCGGGAAAACGACCAACTCAAAGCCCAAGTTCAGCAGATGCAAGCTCAAATGCAGCAGGCTGCTTACAACTATCAGATGCAATTCCAACAAAATCAAAACGCCGCAGCACAGTTGCAGCAGCAACAGCAGCAACAGCAGCAACAGCAATCTCAAAATCGCTGGTGGTCTTCACCTATAGTTTGGGCTGTGGGAGGTATGTCCCTCACCATTGGTGGTGGTATTGTCGTAGCTGGAGTATTATCTTTATTCTCTCCTAAACAACGTTCTCCTCGTACAGTTCAGGTGATTCATCCCTACAACGGCCCCACACCACCTTTAGCTCCTGTACGTCGAGCTGAATTCCTACCACCCCGTAGCGAAGCAAGACGAGTTGACGCACCAGAATATGACGACACCTATTAGATTAGTTGTCTAGAAGAATAAAGTACAGAACTTGTGGTTTTAAATAAACTACAGTGTCGTCGGTGTGCATTCGTGTACCCTGCAAAAATTTGCCTGCGCTTCTAAATTTTTTTATTTTTTTCCTGTACTAAATCTAATTGCAAACAAAAATTCCCGTGTATGCACCACCGGGGAGTGTCGATACAAGACGCTTCATAAGAATATAAGTGTTGTTTTCGTGAATGACAATATTTTTTGATATAATCACACTCTGACTCAATACTTATTCTATAAATAGGCTTTGAATTTGAAATCGAAAAACCAAGCCTGTCATTAGTGAATTTGTGTTTCCTTACAAAATAACTTTTATAGATATTTTTTTGTAAATATTTATTAATCATTTTGGATTGCCAAAAAGCATTAGTTTTTATAATCTTATTTCTCTAGCAAGAGAAATACATAAAAATGTCTGTATATATAAGTGGACAGTTTCACAATTGTCTGTCCTAACTTAGTTATGGCTAATTCAGTATTGAGCATTATTACTATTACTTTTTCTTACATTGTATACGGAGAAAAAAACTGGACTACACATTGTATAGAAAATTAAGTAACTGTAAATTAAAATACCAAAGCGTAAATAAAAATTATGATATGAAATTTATAGAATTAGATTAAACATTTTCTGAATAAAGATATATCAAGAATTTGGTAACTTATATATAGTCTGTTTTGAATATTAAATCCATTAAAACCACAGTATTTTATTTAACGTTTATTCAATTTTCTCAGGAAATGTTCGGATACGCATAAGATTCCTTTTGTAAAGATAAGAAAAAATACTGAAGAAATTTTTATAACCCTGATTGCTAATAATTCATTTGTGGGTAATATTACTGAAGTGCGATTTTAAAAATAAAATTTAGCTTGGCTGATTGAGAACAGCGTTTTTGAGATTTTGCATCCGAAACGTATTAACTTAAGTGCCAGGTTGAATAACTATCGTTACTGTGTGACCATCAATTAGGTTGATAGCGGAATTCTCCCATCACCTAATTCATGATCTCTGTATTTGCCAATCAATTTAATGAAAGTTCTCCCTAGTTGTGACTTCGTAAGAGTTCAGTGCTGTAAAGACAAAACTTTAAAATAAGTTTGTGCTTTATTTAATAGAGCTAATTATTGCTTTATTCCTTCGTTGCTGGCATATCTTCGCTGCAACGATAGTGCTGTAATAGCTATGCTATTTAATCAGAGTAAGGTTATCAGTGGTGTTATCTCATGACAATACAGTTTACAAACAGTATTTGTCAGTTTATTTAAACATCTGCGTTATTTACAGTCACAAATCTGGGATAATTAGACTCCCATCACAAAAAAATAATCTTACTCAAGGGCGGTGAAATTGCGATTCCATCATCAAATAAACAATTCAGTCTGTTGTCTTTCTATCCTACTCGCAAGATTTATTTTGCAAGCCAATAGAGAAGAAGTTCCTAGCCACTAGCAAGCTTGAGTGACTTCAAAATAATTTGTGGTTTAACTGAATTATTCTCCAACGCTGTTATACGTAAGCTATTTAACAGACGTAGTTGAGATTGTTTGAAAATCACAATAATTGTGGTTTTTTTGATTAAAAACCCTAAATATTGGAAAAACTGCTGTTATTAATTAATGCCTTCCAATGACTTCTAAAATTTCAGGGTTGAGGCATTGGAGCCTCTTTTGTCCTTTTTACATTTTTAGTATTTTTACTTTCGGGATTTTCCCAGCTTTTTCTCAAACAAGCGTCATCACAAATACTGCTCGTGGTAGTGCGGATAATCTTCCTGATAGTCCCACAGGAAGGGTTGTTAACTCCAATGAAGTGACTTTGAGCGCTAGTCAAGCAGCGCTAGAAATCATCAAAACAGCAGACAGAGCAGCTGCCGAACCGGGTGACACAGTCATCTATACTCTGACGATTCGCAATACTGGGAACTCCGCAACCAACCAAATATCAATTACAGATAGATTACCCTTGGGAATGCGCTTTATTTCCAAATCGCTCAAGGGTTCGATAGGAAATAGATCTGTAAGCTTGAGTGCAACAAATGGTTCTAGTCGCACAGTAACCATCAACTCCAATGAAGGACTCCAACCCAATCAAAGCTTGATAGTCAACTATGCTGCTGAGGTTACACCAGATGCAATTCGGGGGGATGGTAGAAACACAGCCCAAGCTAGAGCAGGTAATCTTACCAGTAATCAAGCCAGTTATGTTTTACGAATTCGACCAGGTATCTTGTCTGACTGTGGCACCTTAATTGGACGTGTATTTGTCGATAAAAACTTTGACGGTGAACAGCAGCCGAACGAGCCAGGTATACCGAATGCTGTGATTTATCTGGATGATGGCAACCGGATTGTTACCGATGCCAATGGTTTATTCTCCTTAGCCAATGTCATTGCTGGTTATCGGACAGCAGCCCTAGATTTGACTAGCTTACCTGGGTATGCACTGGCACCGAATAAATACTTTATCGAAAGCAACAGCCAGTCTCGCTTGGTCAAACTAGCACCCAGTGGCTTGGCAAGAGTCAATTTTGGGGTTACGCCTGCGTTCTCAGGGGGGAAACGATGAAAAAAATAAAAAAGCTTTGCCAAAATCAAAATTCTTTCTTTTACCTTTTTGGTCTTTCCTTACTATTTGTTTCTCCCAACGCAGTTTTTGCCAGTGTAGTCTCTGGAAAACAGGGAGACACTTCGACACGGGGACGTGAAGACACAGAGAAACAAATATCCACGTCTTCCCCTCTCCTGATTGCCCAGAATTCTCCATCTTCCGGTGATCCTAACTCGGTATTTCAGCAAGAGCCGACAACTGAATTTCAACAAAACCCCAATTCGCCACTTCAACAACAACCAACTTCTCCAGCACCACAGACAACACCACCACCAACTGATAATTCACCAATAACTACTCCTGCGACGACTCCAGACAAATCAAAAGTCACACTGGAAATCGCACCTGTAGGCGATCCACGTGTGCAAGCCGATGGACGTTCCACAATTAAACTGCAAGGAAGAATAATTGATGAAAAAGGTGAGATTATCCGCAAAGATGCGATCGCGACCTTAACCACTAGTGCCGGGAAATTTGTTGGTGCAGACCAAGACAAAGACCAGGGCGGGTTTCAGGTGCGTGTGATTGATGGGGAATTCATCGCCACCTTACAATCAGACATCAAACCCCAACAAGTCCGGATTCGAGCCGCGATCGACAAGATCAAAAAACAATCGCTCAATGTTCCGAGAGAATTGGGTGATATCAAAAATCCTAGTTTTCCCCAACAGACAGATAATTCCTGGCTAGAGGAATTTGCCCAAGTACCCATAGAAGCCTACACTCAAGTTGAATTCAGTACCTATCTTCGTCCTTCCCTAGTGACAGGAGTACTGAATTTGCGGATTGGGCCAGGAGGAACAAACTATTGGGGAAGCTTGCAAGAATTTCTCAATCCGGACGAGATAGACAAAGGCACAACCGTAGATTTTTATGGGGCTGCTTTTGCTACAGGAAAAATCGGAGATTGGTTATTTACGGGTGCATTCAATAGCGATCGCGCCATCAATCAAGACTGTGAAGGTAACAATCGCCTGTTTGGTGGTACACAGTTCTGCGAACAACCCTATCCGGTTTACGGCGATAGTTCCACTGCTACCCCCACCACCCCTTCGATTGACAGTTTCTACGCTCGTTTAGAACGTACTCCCTCGATTGTGGGAGCGGAACCAGATTACTTCATGTGGGGCGACTACACCACCAATGAATTTGCTCGCGCCTCCCAACTGTATACAGCTACCTCTCGCCAACTCCACGGTTTCAAAGCTAACTACAACCTGGGCAACCTGCAAATCACAGGCTTATACGCCAACAATATTGAAGGCTTCCAACGGGATACCATCGTTCCTGATGGTACTGGTGGCTACTACTTCCTTTCCAAGCGCCTGTTAGTTCCTGGCAGTGAAATTGTTTATCTAGAAGCAGAGGAAATTAACCGTCCTGGTACGGTGATAGAACGCAAACAGATGGTGCGTGGTGCAGATTACGAGATTGACTATGATCGCGGGACAGTGCGGTTTAATCGTCCGGTATTTGCCACAGAACTCAACCCCTTCGGTTCAACTCTCACTAGACGCATTGTCGTTACCTACCAAAATGAAGGCGGTGAAGACTCCAACCTCCTGGGTGGACGACTGCAATATAACTTCTCCAACGATTTCACAAACAAAACTTTCGGTGCTGTTAGTTATCTCCGGGAAGATCAAGGCGACCAAGATTTTGAACTGTTCGGCGGAGATTTCTTAGTATCTTTAGGAAATGCAGGCAAGATAGTAGGAGAATTTGCCCACTCGAATAACAATCTGATTACTGGGGAAGAAGCCAGTGGTAATGCTTACCGCTTAGAGGCTTTTGGCAACATCACAGAAAATCTTTTCGGTCAAGCTTACTATCGCGCCGTCGAGCCGAATTTCTCCAACAACGCTACTTTTAGCTTTACACCTGGACAAACCCGCTACGGAGCATCTTTACTTACCAAACTGAGTGACCTGACTAGCTTTAGACTTGCCTACGACGTCGAAGAAAATTATGGTACTGCACCCACTTCCATTACTAGCTTCTTTGATTTATTCGACCCACAGCCACAAAACCGTCCTGGTGAACGAGTCAGTAATGAACTGAGAACCTTCCGAGCCGGAATTCTGCAAAAGCTGGGTAATAGTGATCTCAGCTTGGAATACGTCAACCGTTCTCGTGATGACCGTGTTGGTAATGACTTAGATGGTGATGCGAGTCAGATTGTATCCCGTTTGAAGTTCCCATTGACAGATACCTTGACTTTTCAAGCCCAAAACGAACTGAATTTGGGTGACTCTGACCCCTTGTATCCCAACAGGACTACTTTAGGTTTGGACTGGAAAGCTGCTGAGGGAGTGACATTCCGATTGGCACACCAATTTTATGATGACAGCGAATTACTGCCAGGGAATTCCCTCACCACCCTAGACACGATTGTGGATCAAAAATTATCAGATGATACTTCCCTGCTGGGTCGTTATTCTGTACTCTCTGGCTTTGGTGGCTTGCAGGGACAAGGCGCTCTCGGCGTTGCTCACGGTTGGAAGGTTGCTCCCGGATTAAAAGTCAATTTAGGTTATCAATACGTATTCAAGAATATCTTTAATGGTACAGCAGCCGGAGACCGATATCCGCAATACTACGCAGTCGGGCAAACTGCTTCGACTTTGGGACTGTTTTCTGGTTCCGTCTACAGCCTGGGGTTTGAATACACCGACAATCCTGATATCAAAGCCCGCGCCGATTTTGAATATCGTGATGGAGATCAAGGCAATAACCTGGTAATTTCCGCCGCCGCAGCTGGAAAAATCTCTCCAGCTTTAACAGCTTTAGTCCGCTTCCAACAAGCAGGAGAAGCCAACATCTACCTTCCTAGCACCGTCAATAGTATCGATACAGATGGGATTAGATTCCAAGAACTGGGAGACACAGCTAATCTAAAAATCGGTTTGGCATACCGCGACCCCACCAACGACAAATTCAACGGACTATTGAAATACGAGTGGCGGCAAAACTTTGATTCGATTCCAGAAACTCAACTTACAGGTAGTACAGCCACAGGTCATATTCTTTCGGCAGAGGGTATTTATGCCCCGAATTGGCGCTGGGAGTTCTATGGTAAATATGCTTTCCGTAATGGCGTCACCTACTTTGACGATGAGAGATATGACGGTAGTACAAACTTGGCACAGTTGCGGGCAGCTTATCGACTCGGTTATCGCAACGACTTAGCTGTTGAAGGACGATGGATTGGACAAAACTCTAATAGCGGTACTGACTACGACGAATTCGGTGTTGCAGTGGAAACTGGATATTACGTCACTCCTGATTTGCGTTTGGGTGTCGGTTACAGCTTTGGCAGTGTGGATGACCGCGACTTTACTGGTTATCGTTCCGAAGGTGGTTTCTATGTGAATATCAGCCTGAAGTTAAACGAACTTTTAGGCGGCTTTGGTTTACAAAAACCAGTACCTAAGCAAGAACAAGAGTCGGAAATCCCAACGGCGCAAACCGAACCTGGAAAACAGACATCCCAAAGTAAATTGATTCAGCGTTTGAAACAGAAACAGGCGCTAAAAGAAAGGCTGAAGGCTGAAGGTAAAGGATGAAAAAATTTCATCCTATCCTACTTCATTGTTTTCATACGTGGTGCCATAGGAGTGAGTAATGTCCAAGTTGAAAGAAAGAAGGCAAAAGGCAAAAGGAATAATTTACCTTTTACCTTTAACTGTGTACCTTTTACCTCCAGAAGTTGCTTTTGCTCAAACCCCCACTCCTGCTGTGCGAGTGGTGGTAAATAGCAGTCAAGATGGGAGTCCTACGCCTGATAATGCTGTGACTTTACGGGAAGCGATCGCGATCGTCAATGGTACACTACCAACAGCAAAACTCAGTGCAGCCGAAAAAGCACAGGTTACACCAACCACAGGCGGTGGTTCTCGAATTGAGTTTAATTTACCTGCTGCTACAACTACCATCGAGTTACAAACACAACTACCAGATTTAGCCACTCCCGGATTAGTTATCGATGGCTCAACTCAACCAGGATACGATTCACAAGGTTCAGCAACGGCGGAAATTGCCATTCCTGTTCCAGTAGTAGCAATCACTCCCGCAGCAAATAAAGAGATTTTGCGTGGATTGACTGTAGTTGCTGATGGTGTGACGATTCGCGGCTTGAGCATTTACGGTTTTACGGGTAAACCGATCAAACAGATTTTGGGAAATTTGGCTTTTGACACTGATCCCAAGCCAGTAACTCTCACTACACCACCAGGGGATATTGTCATTGCTCACCGTTTCCCACCTCCAGATATCAGCCGTCAAAAACCGCCCAATGATAGTTTTCCCTTCCGCGCCTCTGACGTGCCACCCAAAAATGTTGTGATTGAAAACAACTGGCTGGGATTAACAACTAATGAGCAAATGCCAGAGCAAACCTCAGCATTTGGGGTTTATGTTTTTAACTCCCAAGGAACAACAATCCGGCGTAACCGAATTTATTACCATGATGGCAGTGCTGTAATTACATCAGTACGTGGTGAAAATACGGTAGTGCAAGAAAATATTCTCGTTGCTAATGGTATTGCCGGGATGCCTGATGCCTTGAGATTTGAAGGTTTGGTAAACAAGTCGCAAATTTTAGGTAATTTGATTTGTGGAAACGATGGGGCTGGTGTGTATTTATTCAAACCCCAAGGTGGCGTAACAATTCAGAATAACAAAATCACTTACAACGGCAGACGCTTACGCAGGTCAGCAATTTACCTGATGGGTAGTAATCACCAGGTAGTTGGTAATGAAATTGACTATCAAGCTGGACCGGGGGTCGTGGTGTCGGCTTTTCCCAGAAATGATGTTGGTCAGAGAAAACCTGGTGTTAAGAATATCATTCAAAATAATAAATTTGCGGCGTTAGAAGGTTTGAGTATTGACCTGAATACCGAGCAAAATCTGGATGTGAGCGACTTTCAAGTGGGAGATGGCCCCAACCCGCGCCGTGATTCCCCTAACCGTCGCCTCGAAACTGGGAATGGGGCGATTAATGCTCCCGAATTTAAGCAAAGGGCATTTCCGCCCACAGCTAACAATGTTACTTTGCAGGGTAAAGCAGATCGCGGTTCGCAAGTAACAATTTACCGCTTAGGTGATTATCAACGGGGTTACGGTGCATTAAGTCAACCATTGGCAACTGTACCTGTAGATCAGAGTGGTAACTTTAGCGCCACAGTCGAGAACTTGCAAACAGGAGATGTAGTCAGTGCGATCGCCACCGATCCGCAATATGGGACATCGGAACCAGCCCTAGCAGCAATTATTGGCACTGATGGCACAAAACCGAATTTGCAGCCCAGTTCTATACCAAACCAGCCTCCACAGTGTACTTCTCGACCAGTACCCCCACCACCACCAGAACCACCAGCACCACCCCCACCACCACCAGAACCACCAGAAACTATCCGCATCCAAGCACCAAATAACGTCCACTTTGCCTTAGATAAATCCTTTATTAGTGCAGAAAGTGCTGCTGTCTTAGATCGGGTAGCAGTAGTATTGCAAAAATATCCTTTCATCGTTGTCGAATTAGAAGGTCACACTGACCCTCGCGCCAGCAATGCGTATAACTTGGCACTGGGTAAACGTCGGGCCTTAGCTGTGAGAAATTACCTGTTGCGTAAGGGTATTACTCCAGAACGGATGACCATTCGTTCTTTCGGTGAAACCCAACGGAAAACAGAAGGTAATAGCCGCGTAGATTACGCACGCGATCGCCGTACAGAAATCATCTACAAAGACGTACGAGGTATTGAACTCATCGTCGAACCACAAGAACAAGACTTGCAAATTGAGTCTCCAAGGTAGGGATTGGGGATCGGGGATCTCGGACAAGGAAGTAATTTTTCTGCCCACACTTCCCACACTCCTCATTCCCAAATTCCCGATCCCCGATCCCTATTTTCAAATAGAATATTTAGGAACTAAGAAATGAAAACTCTATTTAAACATTTAAATTTTTATCCCTGTGGGGGTACGCTGCTAGCAGCGCTATTGGCTATTCCTCAAATTCCTCTGCAAGGAAGTATTTCCAATGAAAAAGCTGTTGCACAACAAGCAAGTTGTCCAGCTGGTACAACACAAGAAACTCTCAACTGGGGAACAACTAATTTTCAAACCGCAAACTTTAATCAAACTTTCAACATTGGTGGCGTTAGTACTAATTTTCAAATGACGGAAAACCCAGCAGGATTTATCCGAGATCAACCACCTCAAGTTATTGGCCCGGTTCCCTACGGGGTTGTCGCTGGCCCCTATGGTGGCATTAATAGTCCATATTTGCGCTGGGGAATAGATGCTACACAAAGTCCACAAGGTAATTCAACACTGACTATCACTTTTGCTCAACCAGTGACATTACCTGTTCCACTGACATTATTGGATGTGGATCGCGATCGCCAAGACGAACTTCCTTATCAGGATCAGGTTACAGTTACTGCATCCAATCAAGGTCAAAATGTACCAGTTACTCTGACTAACATTGGATCTGGTGCAGTTGCTCAAATAGTTAGCAATAATGTGGCGCGAGGAGCCGATCCGCGTGTGGGGCCAGGAAATTCACCTAATGATAGGAATTTAGGTAATGTTTTTGCGACATTTGCTCAACCTGTCACCCAAATTCGGATTGTCTACGAGAGTGGGCCTTTACCGTACGCCGAAAATCAAACACCTCAACAAGATGAAACTATAGGTATTGCGGATATAACTATCTGTGCGCCTTCGGGAACAGGTTCCATTGGTGATACTGTCTTTAATGATACCAATGGTAACGGTCAACAAGATTTAGGTGAACCAGGAGTTGGCAATGTTCCCCTCACCCTCACTCTGCCAGGACCCGACGGACAGCTAGGTACTGCTGACGATACCACCCAGACAACAAATACCAATGCCAATGGTAATTATTCTTTCACTAATTTGCCCCCAGGCCCTTACAGAGTAACTGTCACTCCTCCTGCTAACTTTTCAGAAGTCACAACTGGTGGTGGTAGGCAAGTTAATGTGACTCTAAATCCTGGTCAGTCTTTAGATACCGTTGATTTTGGCTTGCGTCAACCACTAGGTAGTATTGGTGACACTGTTTTTAATGATACTAATGGTAACGGTCAACAAGATTCAGGCGAACCAGGAGTTGGCAATGTTCCCCTCACTCTAACTCTACCAGGTCCTGACGGACAGTTAGGTACTGCCGACGATACCACCCAGACAACAAATACCAATGCCAACGGTAATTATTCTTTTAGCAATTTGCCAGCAGGCCCTTACAGAGTAACTGTCACTCCTCCTACTAACTTACCAGATGTCACAACTGGTGGTGGTAGACAAACTGATGTGACATTGAATCCCGGTCAGTCGTTAGATACGGTTGATTTTGGCTTGCGCCGACCGCCTGGTGGTACAATCGGGGACTTTGTGTTCACAGATCGAAATGGCAACGGCAGTGCTGATAATGGTGATACAGGAATATCTAATGTTACCTTAACTCTACGCAATAGTACTGGTCAAGTTGTGAGTACAACTCGTACTGATAACAACGGTAATTATTTGTTTACTGGTTTGCAGCCGGGTAACTACACTGTAGAGGTGACACAACCAAGTGATTTCACAGCCACAACCAGCAGGACTTTAACGGCTAATATAACTGACACTAACTCCGAAAATCTCAACATTGACTTTGGTTTCCGTCCTGGTCAGGTAGGTGCATCTGGAGAAACCAATCTGCGGATAGTCAAGCGCATCACCAATGCTTTTAAAAATAATCAGCCGATCAGTGGTGTCAGCTTCAACACTTTTATCAATGACCCCAATAATAATGATGACGACAGATTACAGCAAGCTGGGCGATCGCCTGTTGGTCAAATTAATCTCCAACCACCCTTAAACAGTGGTGATCAAGTCGAGTACACAGTTTATTTTTTGGCTGATGGTACTCAGCAACTGCAAAATGCTAGGTTCTGCGATCTAATTCCAGCAGGTACAAGCTATGTTTCTAATAGTCTCTCAGTAAATGGAATTAGCAACCAAGGACAGGTATTATCACCTCTAGCACCATTACAAGATTTTGCCAATATTTGTGGTGGTAGCAACAATAAAGGTGCAGTGGTTGTCGGGCCAGCTAACATTCCTGGTGGACAGACTGGTTTGATTCGCTTTCGGGTAACGGTTGATTAAATAATAAGGGTGTAGGGGTATAAGGGTATGGGGTGTAAGGGTGGTTAAAAAATCGACTTTTGAAACACCAAGACACCAAGACACGAAGGTGAAAAGACCAAAAATCGGTATTTTTGTGAAGATTTTTACCCACCTTGAAAGGGCTACCCCTATACTCTTACACCCTTACACCCTTACACCCTTACACCCTCACACCCTTAAGTTACAATCAACACCGGACAAGGAGACAAATTAATCACACGGTTTGTAACACTCTCATGAGCGCCTTCGTCAGTTAAACCAAGTCCCCGACAGCCCATAACGATTAAATTTGCTTCTACCTCATCAGCTACATCACAAATGACAAATGCGGGTTTACCCTGTCTTTCAATTGTTTCAGTGGGAATTCCTTGTTGGGAAAATGCGGTTTTAGCTGTCTCTAGGAGTTTGGCAACATTTTCTGGTGAGGACATGACGACATCCTCTTTTGGTGCATCTGTATCTGGTTCTTCCACCACACTCAAAAGCACTAAACGGCTACTGTACTTTTGTACAACATCAATCACGACATTGATCGCTTCTTGAGTTTCCCGACTTTGATCAATTGGAAACAGAACTTTTTTGAACATTGCATTCACCTGTTGCTTGATAGAGTTTACTGTCTGCTTCCTGCTTTTGGTAGAGCATGAGAGTGGCTATTTATCCATATGTTTTGGTATTGTCACCGCAGACAATTAACAAGAAACTAATCACTTAACAATTCTTTGCACCACGTACTCCTGTACAATCACAGAATAGAGTCTACTAAATGTAAAACATAACAAAAAGGCAATCAGGAGGTTTGTGACGTGTCAAAGAAAACTTTAGCAAATTTATCTGCAACTGACTTGTCTGGAAAACGTGCGTTTGTACGGGTTGATTTTAACGTACCTGTAGATGATGCAGGTAAGATCACAGATGATACTCGCATTCGCGCAGCTCTACCAACTATCCAAGATTTGGTGCAGAAGGGAGCTAAGGTGATTCTAGCAAGCCATTTCGGGCGTCCCAAGGGTGTAGATGAAAAATTGCGTCTGACTCCGGTTGCTAAACGTCTTTCTGAGTTGTTAGGACAAGAAGTTGTTAAAACTGATGACTGCATCGGTGATGATGTTGCAGCCAAAGTCGGGGCTTTACAAAACGGACAAGTAATGTTGCTGGAAAATGTTCGTTTTTACAAAGAAGAAGAAAAAAATGATCCCGAATTTGCGAAGAAATTAGCGGCTAACGCTGATTTATATGTTAACGACGCTTTTGGTACAGCACACCGCGCCCATGCTTCCACTGAGGGTGTAACACAATTTTTGAGTCCTTCTGTGGCTGGATATTTGGTTGAAAAGGAATTGCAATACTTGCAAAGTGCAATTGAAAATCCCCAACGTCCTTTAGCTGCAATCATTGGTGGTTCCAAAGTTTCCAGCAAAATTGGTGTCATTGAAACACTGTTAGAAAAATGCGACAAGCTAATCATCGGCGGTGGAATGATTTTCACTTTCTACAAAGCCCGTGGCTTGAGTGTTGGTAAATCTTTGGTGGAAGAAGACAAGCTAGAGTTAGCCAAGTCTTTGGAAGCGAAAGCGAAAGAAAAGGGCGTTAGCTTATTGTTACCTACAGATGTGGTAGTCGCTGATAAATTTGCTGCTGATGCCAATTCTCAAACCGTTAGTATTGAGAACATCCCCGATGGTTGGATGGGCTTGGATATTGGACCTGACTCTGTGAAATTGTTCCAAGACGCTTTGGCTGATTGTAAGTCAGTAGTTTGGAACGGGCCGATGGGCGTATTTGAATTTGATAAATTTGCCGTTGGTACAGAAGCGATCGCCCACACTTTGGCTGACATCAGCAAAAACGGTGCAACCACCATCATCGGTGGTGGCGACTCTGTAGCAGCAGTCGAAAAAGTCGGTTTAGCCGATCAAATGAGCCATATTTCCACTGGTGGTGGCGCTAGCTTAGAGTTGCTAGAAGGTAAGGTATTACCTGGAATTGCAGCACTTGATGAAGCGTAATTAGAGATAAGGGAAGAGGGGACACGGGGACACGGGGACGCGGAGACACGGAGATATTATTAACACTTCTCCCTTGTCTCTTGCTCACCGCGTCTTTGCGTCTTCTCAAAATCCCCAATCCCCAAAAAATATGGAACCCAAATGGTTAGAATGGGCGCAAAAACTACAAGCGATCGCTCAAACTGGGCTAACTTTTTCTGAAAATCCGTATGATCTAGAACGGTTTCAAGCAATACAGGCGATCGCGGCGGAAATTTTGGCAACTCACACCAACGCTGAACTGAGTTATATTTTGGATCTCTTTGATCGTGATGTCGGATATGCGACTCCCAAAGTAGATGTGCGCGGTGCAGTATTTCGCGATGATTGTATATTACTGGTAAAAGAACGAGTTGACAGTTGTTGGACATTACCTGGTGGCTGGGCTGATATTGGTTTTTCACCCAGTGAAGTAGTCGTCAAAGAAATATTTGAAGAATCAGGATATCTGACACGCGCTGTCAAACTCCTAGCAGTCTACGACAGAAATAGACAAGGACATCCACCCTATCCCCATTACATTTACAAACTATTTTTTCTGTGCGAACTGATTGGCGGTTCCCCCACACCCAGCATTGAGACAGAAGCAGTGGGTTTTTTCCTGGAAAATGAAATTCCCGAATTATCGATTGGGCGTGTAACATCAGCACAAATCACCCGACTTTTTCAACATTACCGCAACCCAGATTTACCAGCAGACTTTGATTAGTTTGACATTTTGATTGATAAATCCAGGGTGCGATCGCTGAATATAATCAAGAATTTTATAGAACATCGGTGCTTTGATTTTGCTTGTGTTGGGGCATTTTACCAGAGTTTTATAATCATCATAGAGAATTAATTAAATTTGCTTAGTTATATATGCGCGATCGCATTGTATTCAAAACCGTATCTGTAAGTCTGCCTTTTGTCATTCTCAAGACTTTGGCAATTGTCGCAGACGTGGGAGAGTGATAAGTGGAACAGTTTGATGTGTTTCTTTGCCACAATAGTAAGGATAAGCCTGCGGTTATTCAAGTTGCCCAGCAGTTACAAGACAAGGGAATTAAACCTTGGCTGGACATTTGGCATTTACGCCCTGGTTTTTCTTGGCAACGTGCATTAGAGCAGCAGATCAACCAGATTGCATCCGCAGCAGTTTTTGTAGGAAAATCAGGATTTGGCCCTTGGCAAAGTCAAGAAGTTGATGCGTTTCTAAGAGCATTTGTGAATAGGCAATGTCCGGTTATTCCGGTACTTTTATCAAATGCTCCTACAAAGCCACAACTACCTTTATTTCTTCAAGGTTTAACTTGGGTAGATTTTCGACAGCAACATCCTGATCCAATGGAACAGTTGATTTGGGGAATTACTGGACACAGACCAAACACACAAACTGGAACTGGATCATCTCAAAAATACCCACCAATAATAGACAGGAGAGAATTTTTGAAATGGGCGGGTTGGGGAAGTGTAGGCTTAGTAACAACAGTGGTGGGTCGAGAGATTTTTATCAAACTAAATCATTGGACTTTGGACAAAAAAGAATGAGTTCGCGTAAATTCTACGCGAACTCAACA